>JBCDIO010000689.1:0-2844 GCA_038748815.1 Bacteroidota bacterium | reverse complement strand
TTTGAGGTTTATGCCAATGGACCGCGGCTACACGAGTTCTTGCACGAAATGAACCAAGAGGTGATGATCAATTACGATATGATGACCGTTGGGGAAGGCGTTGGTATCGCTCCGGATCAGGCTTTACTATACGTGGGTGAAGATCGAGAGGAACTCAATATGTTCTTTCATTTCGATCATATGTTTATTGATCACGGACCGGGTGGTAAGTTTGATGTCGTCGATGTGGAGTTACCTGACTTTAAGAAGGTTTTTTCCCATTGGCATCACGCCGTTGGCGAAGAAGGCTGGATCAATATTTACCTAGATAACCACGATTTTCCCAGAATGGTATCGCGCTTTGGTAACGATGGGCAATTTCGAGTACCCTCGGCCAAGGTGTTGGCTACCCTCATTCTTACGATGCGGGGAACGCCTTGTATTTACCAAGGTAGCGAGATCGGTATGACCAATGTAGCTTACGAAAGCCTGGAGGATTATAAAGATGTGGAGACCCTGAATACCATCCGCGAATGGGAAGAAGCCGGCCGAAGCCTGGAGGAACTACTACCCATCGTGCATATTCAAGGCCGCGATAATGTACGAACCCCCATCCAATGGACCGATGAACAACACGCCGGGTTTACTTCGGGCCAGCCGTGGATTAAGGTAAATCCAAACTACCCCGAGATCAATGCGCAGCGAGTGCTCGATGATCCGGACTCTATCTTCTATTATTACCAGTCCCTGCTGAGAATGCGCAAAGAGCATAGCACTTGGATCTACGGGGACTACGAAGATCTGGCGCCCCAAGACGAACATCTTTTCTTATACAAGCGTTGGGATGAAAACGGTACGTACTATGTCGTACTCAATTTCTCCGAAGAATCGATGATCTTATCGGAGCTCAATGATTGGGGACCGGTAGAATTACTCATCAGCAATTACAAGCAAGTACACGCAGAACAACTTGAGCCTTGGGAAGCCCGTATCTATCGGGTTAAATAAGAGGAAGAGCTATGGGGGAAGCACTAAGAGGCTGCCCCTGCGGCTTCTCGGCGGTTCTCCTTGAGACGCCAGTAGAAGGCCAAACCAAAGCCCGTTACCAGGTGCCAAACACCCCACCAGGCCAGAATCATGGCCATTCCGCCCAGCCCATTAAAAAAGTTAAAGACTAAAGCGAGTCCCAGCCCAGAATTCTGGATCCCCGTTTCGATGGAAATCGATTTGCAATCTTTAACGGGAAGCTTGAAGGAACGAGCAAACAAATATCCGGTTGCCAGGGAGAGCCCATTGTGTAAAAGCACGATCAGGAATACCATATGGAGGTAGTTCTTGATATTCTCATAATTACCGGCTACGGCAAAAAAGACAAAACCCAAGAAAATGAGCATACTCAGCCAGCTGATTGGCCGCTCGATAATCTTTGTTGTTTTGGGGAACCGATGGTTGATGAACATCCCCAAAGCCACTGGAATCAGGATGAGTTGAATAATCAACAAGATCATCTCCACGGGGTTTACCGAAATATTGGACATGAGTGATTGCACTCCGGGAACCCAAGATGCCCAGAAAGTAAAAGCCAAAGGAGTAATCACAATGGCGCCAATGGTCGTGATCGACGTCAGCATTACGGAAAGGGCCGAATTTCCCTTGGCTAAGTGTACCATAAAGTTAGAGGTGCTGCCACCCGGACAGACAGCAATGAGGATCATCCCTAGGCTCAAGCTGGGGCCCGGTTGCAGGATGAAGATCAATAACATAGTCAAAAGAGGAAGGAGAAGATACTCTGAGGTAAGCCCAATCAGGGGTTTCTTGCGCTCTTTGAGTAATGCCCTAAAGTCGTCTATCCGAATATCCAGGGCAACACCAAACATGATAAAGGCTAATAGTACATTGAGAAGGGCAACCTGGTCTTGGTTGAAATTAATCTGAATAGCGTCGATGTCGGTCATGGTTCCAGGGTTCTGGCGATAGATGGATGGATCTCACGGAGAGAACGAATCCTTAAATGTAGGAAATTGCCAGAATTTGGGCGAACGTCTAAGGCTTCATTAGTCTTGACAGGAAGGATCAGCCTTATTTAGATTTTCCTTGGACTTTTAAGAGGGGGCCTAAAACGCGACTTCTTTATAGGAAAAGAGCCGCCATTCTCCCCAGTTGTATTCTAAGGCCGTCAGGTGCTCCACCCAATCTCCAGCGTTGAGATAGGTTACCGTTCGTTGTTTGTGCTTGACCAGTCGCATGTTTGGTTTGTGAGTATGTCCGCAGATTACGAAATCGCAGCCTTTATCTGCCGCAAATTGCGTGGCTAAATGTTCAAACTGATCCACCGCCTGAACGGATTTACTTATGCGCTTTGGGTTATTGGGGGCAAAAGAAGAACAGAACCGTTGGCGGAGCTGATGATAAGTGCGGCTTAGGGAGAGGAGATAATGGTATCCTTTATCACCAAGCCGGGGAAGAATGGGGGCGTAAGGGGCCATCAGGCCGATGTGATCTCCGTGGGAGATCCAATATTTTTTGCCGTGGAGTTGGAGGAGGAGTTGGTCACGAAGATGGATGTGTCCTTTGGAGAAATCACTTTGTCGACGGAGTTGATCATCTTGGTTTTCGGTAATATAGTAAACTTTAGTTCCCTTCGCGGACATCTTCAAAACCCGCTTAATGATCTTCATATGGGCTTTGGGGAAAGTGCCTTCGTTGCGTTCTGGACTATCAATAAAATCTCCGTTGAGGACCAGCGTTTTTGGCTTGATACTTTTCAAGTATTGTTGGAGCTCCCGGGCGTGACAGTGATATGTTCCTAGGTGGACATCCGAAAGGATGACCATGTCGACCTCGCGTTTCATACGTCATTATCTG
>JBCDIO010000688.1:0-2846 GCA_038748815.1 Bacteroidota bacterium | reverse complement strand
GAAGGCTGGACGCTCGCGCCGATGACATGGAGCCTCATTCCCAGTTGGTGGAAGAAGCCGCTGAGCGAGAAGAAATTCACGAGTTTCAACGCCAAGTGCGAGACCCTTAAAGACAAGCCCGTCTTCCGCGGCGCCTATAAGAAATACTTCAATCTTTAAAATAAGTTCCTCAATGCTAAAAGGTTTGGTAATGTAATCATCGGCCCCCAAGCGAAGTCCGTGAATTTTATCTTCCTTGAGCGATTTGGCGGTTAAAAAAATGATCGGAGTTTGCTGATCAAAGGACCGAATTTCTTCGGCTAGGGCAAAACCGTCTACCTCGGGGAGCATAACATCCAGTAAAAACAAGTCAAATTTACCCGAGCGAATATGCTGCAAGGCCTCCTGCCCATTGTCCGCATGCGTAATTTGGTATCCCTGTAATTCAAGGTTATCCCGGGTTACAAAGCTGAGACTTGTATCGTCTTCTACGTATAATAAGTGTGCTTTAGGTTCCATAGTTTTTCGTTGTGCTTACACCTCCGGATAGGTTGCCGGCGTATTTGAAGGTCGATGCCAAAAGGAGGGTCTAGGGCTCGGAATCAGGATTTGAATATGGGTGCCTTGCCCCTCCTCACTGTTCAATTTCACTTTCCAACCGTGGGCATCGCAGATATTTTTTACGTAAAAAAGCCCCAGTCCAAAGCCTTTTACATTGTGCACATTACCGGTAGGAACTCGATAAAATTTCCGAAATACCCGTTGCTGAGCTTCTTTTGGGATACCAATTCCTTCGTCTTTGATATGTATCCATAATCCTTCCACTTGATTCTCGGTATACACCTCGACTTTCGGTACGCTTTTACAGTATTTCGTCGCATTATCTAGCAGGTTATGCAAAACATTGGACAAGTGTAAACGATCCGCTTGGATCTGATCTTTGGTGGCCATCAACTTCCAGTCGAGTGATCCTCCATACTTTTCGATCTTCAGCGCAGAAGCATTCAAAACATCCAACAGAATCTCGTGTAAATGCACGGGTTCTTCATTGAGTTGAAAATGATCTTGCTCAATACGGGCTAGCTGCAACACTTTCTCTACCTGTCTATTGAGACGTTGATTTTGCGACCGAATGATTTTTGCATATTCTAGTAAGCGCGGCTCTTCCTGAATCTTCGGATTATTGAGAAAGACATCCGAGGATATCTTGATCGTGGATATAGGCGTCTTAAACTCGTGGGTCATATTATTGATGAAGTCTTTCTGCATCTCCGAAAACCGTTTCTGACGCAAAATGATACCAATAGAGAACATGAAAAACAGAATAGTCACCAGGAGAATGGCACTGAACGTGAGCGTTAGGCTCATCGCACTAAAAATCCGGCCATTTCGCCCAGGGAACCGCACTCCGAAGTAATAGGTATATTCATCGTAAATAGGCAAGGCATTCTTCTCCAAAGTGGTAGTATCAATTTGCCCGCCGTAGCTGATGTAATTATGATACACCATTTGCCCAGTTCCACAGTCGTAAATCCCATATTCAAAATCATCCGTCAAACCTACTGTTTCCAGCTCTCTCGATAAGAAATACTGTAGATTATTGGCATTGATCACATCGTTTACATTAACTACGTAGTAATTGGAAGCGATCTGTCGAATGAGATCTGACTCTGGTAGTTGATTACCAATTTTTTCAAATTCCTTGGCTACTTTATATAGGGCAGAATAGGCGCGTTCTTCAAACACCTTTTCCTGTAGATCCCAATTATTGATAAACAAATAAGATTGTATAGCAATAATCCCCAGGATGGCCAAGGTTCCTAAAAGGACAACGTAACTGATGGAATTATTCTTCAAATCAATGTATTTACAGCTCCTCTGCGTCCGAGCCTTGGCTATATTAAGGCAAGAATCTTGAGTATGCAAGCCCCCTTGAGCTTCGCCCCCCCCAGGGTGTCAAGGCTTAACAGCCTATTAACAAATATTTACACCCCATTACCAGATAACCTGACAGCCGACAAGGTTTTCTGCCATCCGTCGTTACAAATCGTTGGGAAACTTCTATTTTAGCCATTCATGAAGATGCGCTTATTCATATGTTTTTTCCTGGTGTTCAGCACTTGCCTTGTGGCTTGGAGCCAAAATACCTCTAGTCCCTTCGATTTAGTACCACGCCTCAATCTTGAACAGCAAAAGATTGTCGAAGAAACTACAGCGCCAACGAGTACCGGCAATCCATTTGATATCGTCGTACCTAATCAGGAGCAAACCACTCCTAATCCCATCCGAGAGGTCGTACTACCCGACGATGTGGCTCCAGAGGAATCTCAGAACCGGTTTCTTTTTGGTTCGCTCGTCGTAATGCTCATTCTACTAGTGGTTGCTTTTTCTTTATTCCGGTACCATATTCGCTTGGTGTTACAGGCTTTTTCCAACGACAATATGCTGCGTCAGATTCACCGAGACCAGGGAACCTTCATACAGTCCCCTTACCTTTTTTTGTATCTGGTCTTCTTTTTCAACGCCGGCTTCTTTGAATTTTTGCTTTCGCAGCACTTTAGATGGCAGTTACCTAGTTCATCGAATTGGGAGAATTTACTCATGTTTGTGGGGGCTACGACCTTACTCTTTTTTGCCAAGCATATTCTACTCCGATTGATTGAATGGATCTTCCCGTTCCACAAGGAAGTAAGGGCCTTCAGCTTCACGATCATTATTTTTAGTATCACCCTAGGCTTTATTCTAATACCTATCAATTTATTCCTAGCCTTCGGTCCGCCCGCTAGCCATGCTGCTTTCATTTACGTAGCCTTATTTATGATTGGAGGAGTTTATCTATTTCGGTCTTTGCGAGGGCTCCTCTTAGG
>JBCDIO010000687.1:0-2855 GCA_038748815.1 Bacteroidota bacterium | reverse complement strand
TTGGAGGCTTTGACGATTCAAGGGGAGCGGATTCGGCGGCAGGGAGACTGCTTATTGGTGCGGTAGAGAGGAGCTATAGTCAAGGAAGTCAAATTAGACCTACTATAACCTATATCTCCCCATCTACTTCTGCTACTTCTTCTTCCTCGTAATTTAGATCTAATACCTCCTGGGCACTGCGGTAGTAGTAGACGAGTTGTTTCTCTCGCGATACAAATTCGCGCATTTTTTGGGCCATTAACTCCAGATTGGCGGCGGCTTCTGCTGGTGCATTGACGTCTCTGGATTCCATGAGGCCGATCATATCGACCGCCGGTTGGAAGGTTAGTTCTTGCTGATTGTAAATTCTGGAAAGGGCGACCCACTTATCGTAATCCACGTTTACCACCAGAGGATGGGACTTGGCAATATCCCAAGCATCATTGGCCGGTCTTCTGGCCATAAAATTACCACGGGTAAGTATGGCTTCAAAGAGTATGTATTTATCATCAATAAAGGCCTCCACAAATTCGGGGACCTGGGCCAGGCTATCCATTTTCACTTCGATCTCCGCGTGGTAGGGTAGGTAGTATTCCATGAGCTTCGCGTTATCCTGTACTTCGGCTTTGATAGTAGTGAGGAGCTTTTCGGAGTCTTTTTTGTTTTTCTGGTCTTCGATTCGTTCACTCAAATAGAGGCCGAGGACCACACTAAAAACGATAAGGATAAACTGGGTGATGATCTGTTGGAAATTTCCTAGTTGGTTCGCCATGTTGAGTGGTGGTTTTATTTGGAACAGCCTTTATTGCTTTAGGTTTATAACTAGTTTGGGGCTTTCTGATCTGATGGGTAATATCCCTGTTTGTATTGAAAATGTAGAATCCAGGACTTGCCTTGCTTTAGTCAAGCAGGTCCGTCTACGACCCCGAGTGCTCGGGGGAAATCTCGTAGACGGATTCGGAAGTTACTCCCTTTTTATCTGAATGATGAAGAAAGGTAAGAATCTAAGGTTATTTGAACTAAATGCTCACTCTTTTGACTGTTCGAGAGTAATCTTAATAATACCTTTAAAGAACTGAATTGATTTGAGTCTTTCTCCAACCCCTTTTATTTTGGATACAAGAGCACAAAACCCCACTATTCACCACCATCCTTTGTCGTTCTTTGATCATTAATTTCCTAAATTGCTGTTAAGCTTCTCAGACTAGCCTACTCCCTTCATATCGGTTATTATCTTAGGCCCATCTCGATTATAACCAAAACGTACGAATGAAAAAGCACCTACTACTTTGTGGATTGCTATGTCTCACATCGCTTTTATACAGCCAACCCAAAGTCTACCATGTTTTACCCGAACCCGGTCCACTCAAATACCAAACGGTGGGCATCTTCGGAAGTCTCGCCACGAACCTCGACGAAAAATTGATGCAGTCCACTGCCGATGGCCTTGGAATTGGTATTCAACAAGGGGACATTACCTATTACAAAGGCACCTACCGCGAATACAATATGCAATTTGGCTACGAGCGCCTTCGGAGTAATGGAGTAGGGCGGCTGAGTCAACAAGTCTGGTCCCATATCTCCTATCAGTACCTATTCCATCTAAAAGAAAAGGCCAATAAATGGTACCTCGGCCCCATTGCCAATATTTTCACGGAGGTTCGGATCACCCCAGCTCTATCCAATAACTTTCTACAATGGAATTCACTTGGCTCCTTAGGAATCGCAGCCCGTCGCTACGGGAGTATCTCCTGGCCGAAGTTCATGGATGGGACTACTTGGTACGCGGCGGCCCAAATACCTTTGGTATCCTACCTTAATCGCCCGAATTATTCGTTGACCTTCACGGGCTTCGATCAAGTGGTTTTACCCGTAGGTTGGGTGAACCGCCTGGATCTACAAGTTGGCTTAGTCTTGCCGGTGAATAAAGAGAACAACAACCCTAATCGCTACCGGGTGACTTATGGATGGATGTTTTTCCACCACCGCGACAATGAGGTGCAGCAAGTGATTAGTGCCCGACACCAACTGACGTTCTCTTTCTTAATCCGAACTAAATAAACCCCATCCCATGTCAAAGCAATTCTTTCAATTCTTCACCCTGCTACTGTTATTTGGTAGCCTTAGTGCCTGTGAAAAGGCCTTCATCCAGAATCCAGACCAAAACCCACAGGCCATCTTCCAGGAGGCCTGGGACTACGTGGACCGCTACTATTCGTATTTTGATTTCAAAGGGATCGATTGGGATTCTGTGTACACCGCCTACGAATCCCGGATTAGTGACGACATGAGCGACGAAGAACTTTTTGATGTGATCGCCGAAATGCTACAACTCCTGCGCGATGGCCACGTATCCTTAGAATCCTTTTTTGATGATGATACTTATCGGGGTTGGTATTTAGATTATCCCCAAAACTTCGATTTCAATGTACTCGAACGTACGTATACCAACGGCGAATACGAATTAGCTGGGCCCTTTCTGATCTACGAGTTTGGCGATATTGGCTACGTGCGCTATAGTCGGTTTACCAATAACTTTAGCAATGCTAACCTCAATACGGTAATCGATAAATTTCAGGATAAAAAAGGTGTTATTTTCGATGTGCGCGACAACGGTGGCGGCTCTTTGGATAATGCCGTTCGATTAGCCGCTCGCTTTACCCAGGAGCGCACTCTGGTTGGGCAAACCCGCCGTAAGGATGGCCCCGGCCGCGATGATTTTACTCCGTGGGAAGACCGCTACATTAATCCGGTGAGCCCCAGCTACGACGGTCCCGTGGTTGTATTGACCAACCGGAGTTGTTACAGCGCCACCAATTACTTCATTCAGTATATGCGCTCCCTTGACCAGGTAACCCTGGTTGGTGATACAAGCG
>JBCDIO010000686.1:0-2855 GCA_038748815.1 Bacteroidota bacterium | reverse complement strand
ATGTCCTTGCTTTGGTGCTAACATTGCGAGAAGAAAATATGAATCCTATGCAACATCCTAACTATTTATGGAGCTTTACCTCCATACTCTTCTTCTTTTATTCTTTTCCGATTATTTCTTTTGCCGGGAATCTAGAAATAGAATCATTAGTCACCCACCCCTCTTGTTCTGGCCTTGCGGATGGGTTTATTGAAGTAATTCCCCTGAACGGCGAGGCTCCTTATACGTATTCCTGGTCTCAATCGGGGGTGTCGATTGGTCAGAATGAAGAAATATTGATGGATTTGGTACCTGGTCCCTATCAGGTGGATATTGTGGATGCCACGGGTACCTGTGGCGGTACGTTTACGTTTTTATTGGATGAGCCTCAGGCCTTTGAAATTGAATTAGTCAGTGCCCCAGCTCAGGTACAACTTGGCGATCAAGCGGAACTACAGATTCTTAGCGTCCAAGAGTTTCCACTAGGCACCAATTTCTTTTGGAGTGTCAACGAAGGCTTAAGTTGCTTTGATTGTCCCAATCCTGTCTTTACTCCCACAGAAAATGCGGTGGTCTCCGTAACGGTGGTACAGCCCAATGGTTGCTCGAATACGGTAAGTACCGAAATTCGGGTGCAAAAATCACGAGACGTTTATATCCCAAATATTTTCACCCCGAATGCGGATGGAATCAATGATCACTTCCGGCCTTATCCTGGGAATGGGGTCCAGGAAGTGCGGACCATGCGAATCTACAATCGTTTCGGGGAGTTATTATACGAAGAAACGAACCCTGAGCTAGGGTGGAATGGCCGGTTCCGGGGAGATGCTTTACCCGCTGGGGTTTACACTTATTGGATAGAGGTTTTATTCGTAGATCGCTTAGTGGAGATCTTTGCTGGGGATGTCATCCTGATCAATTAAGGTCCTACCGCGGACTCTTTTCGTTAAACTCTAAGTAATATGGTGGTGTTATATGAAGGAATCTTCATTTATTAATTACCGGAGACCCAAAAAAATAAATTGCTTTGGGGCTCATTGAAAAGGATGCCATGAGTAAGGTAACGTTTAAGAGTCTGATTGAATCCGAAACCCCTACGTTGATTGATTTTTACGCAGATTGGTGTGGGCCTTGTCAGGTTCTTGGCCCCATCATTGAAGAAGTGAAGCAAGAAGTCGGAGGGAAAGCGACCGTTATTAAAATTGATGTGGACCGTAATCAAGAGCTCGCTCAGCGCTTACAAATCCGGAGTATTCCCACCATGATGATCTTCAAAGAAGGAGAATTGAAATGGCGCGGAATGGGCGTACAGGCCAAAGGCGCGATCCTAAGTCAGTTAGAACAGTATATGGAGACCGAAGAAGCATAAACGGGTCTTCTTTCAATAGACTTAAAAAGGCTTCCTTCGAGGAATCGAAGGAAGCCTTTTGTATTTTGAGAAGCCGCGGACCTAGTTCGGTGCAGCCCGTATCTTGGTCGTTTCTTGGATCCAACATCCTACATAGAAGGAAGAGCCCTCCGTTAAGTTCCGTTGGAAGATATCCTCTCTGCTTGGCATATATTTACGGTAGCGTCCAATCCATTTATTGGCTTCAGCGGCCGCACTTGGATCAATGGATTTTGCGTAGGCCCATTTATCAATGGCTGGCCACACTACAATTTGGCTGTCCCATCCTCGGCCGGGGCCACATAAAGGACCAGAAGAGGCATAAAGCCGTCCAATTAGTAAGTAAGGTTCTCCCCAATTCTTCTTAATCTTTGCTGCATCGCGAGCAAAAGAACGCGCTTTAGAGAAGTTTTTCTTGTGTGAGTAGTAGACCTTAGCAATTAATAAAGTGATTTTAGCCTTTTTGTCTACGTTCGTTTCTTCGTCTGCCGCTTTTTGGAAGAGCTCGATGGCGCAATCGTAATCTGCATTCCGCAAGCATTCATAGGCTTCCTGCAGGGCATCTTCTTCCCGGCAGTTTTCGTTGGCTGCTGCAATTAGGTTTTGGAATGCTTCGGAGGCCTCTGGGCATCCCCCAAATTTTACTCGACTGTAGACGGTTCGCATGATATCACAATCCGTTGGGTTTTCGGTAAATTCTTGATAATACCGATCTATGTAATAGTCACAGTCGTAAAAGCCTTTTACGGTCTCAAAGGCTTCTAAGCGCACCGGTACATAGCCCTCAATGATTGTCCATTGATCACAGTCTTTTCCTTTGCATTCTTCCAAACCTTTAGCCAATACGGAGCGTACTTGCGATTGATATTTTTGGGCTTCTTCCAAAGAAACAGCTCCAGCGAAGTACTGCTCTACCAACAGGGCCGTAAACGGATTGAGGACGAAATACTGCGCCTCTATACCATCGGCATCCAATGATTTTTTAAATAGCGCATAGATTTCTTCTTTACTCGCTTGGTCGGGGTATTTATAATAGTAATCAAAGGCTTTTCTTCCATCGACATAACCCCCTTCTGGGTAGCAATCGTTGATTTCTTCATAGAGCTGAAAAATACGATCGATAAATGGTTTTTTATCTTCGGGAGTGCTAGCCCCATTGGCGAGCCTTTCGTAGAAAAAGATACCATCGGAGAATACGGTGTTCCGCTTTCCATCAGCGGCTGGGCTGACGGCGTATACTTTTTTCCAAAGATCAAAAGCCTGGGTGTAGTCCCCGGCCCGTAAGAAATCTCGATACAAAACGTAATTTGTCTCGGCATCATCTGGGTAAGGGGCATCCGAAAATTTGGGACAAGGGCTAAGGTTTTCGTCAACGGCACCTGATAGAACCGGTTCTTCGCCACAACCGGCCCGATTTTCACCGGCTCGAACAGGATGTCGTAGCGCGGATCGCGCGCCGACCGCCGCGCCGCACCGGCGTCGATCTGCT
>JBCDIO010000685.1:0-2858 GCA_038748815.1 Bacteroidota bacterium | reverse complement strand
TTAACGCCTGTATCCAGGGTTTAAGTTCCCCGCCTGACTAGCTTGCTTTACTGCCCCATCTCCTGCAAGCGCCGGGTAGCATTTCCATTCTCCGGATTTAAAACCAAGGATTGCCTAAAGACCTCTTTGGCTTTTGGGTAATCTTCATGAAGATAGTAGGCTTCACCTAAGCTGTCGTAGAGATTAGAGGAGTTAGGGTACAGATGGATAGCCATCTGGAAGATCCGAACTCCTTGGGCATAGGTCGCTGGATCGAAGGACAGGTACAAGCCTAGGATGTTGATCATGCCTTCCTGTAATTCTAAATCGGGATGCTGCTCTTTGATTTTTTCGTAAAGGGGAATGAGATCGGCGTAATCCTGTTGGTAGGCCAAATCGATAAAAGTACGGTAGTCGAAAGGAGGCGTTTGGGCTTTCTTTTTTTGTTGGGTCAACAGTGTTTTCGCATACCCATTCTGTGCAGGACTTCGCTCCATAAAAGCCAGGGCATGCGCATCCCCTTGGAGCTGGCCGTGTAAGAATTGCAATACGTGTTCACACACCAAGCGATAGGAAGCCATAATCTTGGTATCGCTTTTATCCTGCCGCGGGTCCCGATTACCAAAAAGCACCCCGAATGAACTGAAATACCCATGGGTCAGATCGTGAAAGCGATAGCAATAGATATCGCTATCCTGTGAGGAATCGTATAGGGCAAATTCCGTATTGAGGGAAGCAGGCATATTGTCACTTTGTAGTATTTCCGCCGGAATTTCTTTCTGCGCAAAGTGTGCATACGGGCGATCAAAACGAGCCAGATTAAAATAAGCCGAACTTGCTAAAACGTCGTAACGGTACCGCTCGGTACCATCTAAACTGATTACCGCCTTCACTTGGGGCTGCTTCATCACCGTTAAGGCATTTGAAAGCCCACCGAAGCTAAAACCCATTAAGGTTATTTGTCCGGTGTTGATTTGAGGATAGCGATGTATTTCTCGCAACAAAAATTCAACATCGCGGGACTGGGTCTCCATATCCTTTACGGTACCTCCTTCTAACCAGCGGGTATCCGTGCCCCGCGAAGGGCTGGCAATGACCACATAACCGTGGCTGGCCAGGTATTCACAAAGGGCAAAATTTTCCATGGAAGAAGCCTGGTAACTAGGTGAGTAAACGACCACTGGAAAGCTTCCCGCTAACCAAGCTGCATCTTTTATAGCGATTGTTTTTTCCGGTAAGTGCGCTTGGTTCTCCGGGGTGTTCCAGAGGTAGGGAAACCAATCCAACAAAAACTCATCGGGTAGCTGCTCCCATTCTTCCTCCTCCTTCAGGACCTGCAGATAATCAAGCACGGTCATAGTGACTTGGGAACTATTTTTTACCTCCGCTGGATACCAAATGCTCATTGGAATCGGCCGATAGCCCCACTGCCGATTGTGCTCATTGTGAATACGGTACATTCGACTGCTGTCGACTTGAGTATAGTGCTGAAAACCAACATCGTAGCTGCCGTAATTCAAATCAATTTCTTTGAGAGACGTTTGGCTGATAAGAATCGAAGAAAAAAGAAGACTTAAAGGAAGTAGGAGAATGTGTTGCATCTTAGGGTAGTATTTTTTGAACCACTTTGTCTAATTCCAGAAAATCGGCTGGCTGTTGTAGATAAGCATCGCTACGATTTTCTCCCATATCCTGCACGCGATAGGAGGGAAGCAGGTTGCCAAAATGCAAGGAAACGAAGGTGTCGACGATCCGTTCCTTTAGTGTATGAGGAACCTGATATGTACTAATGATGGAGTTTTCGATACCGATGTGTACGATCTCATGAATCACGGTATTGGCCGGGTTGTCGTAACTTTTAAACTGACCCTGTGGGGTGGTAAAGAGGAGTAAAGATCCTTCATCCGGATTATAGCTTCCCCCCGGGCCGTAGAGGGTCAAGTGGATGGTGTAAGTTTCATACGACTGAAAGCCCCAGGAATAATCAATGGGGTTAATAGCGTTCACCATTTGGTTGATCAAAGCCCGTTCGTCTTCAATCTTATCGTATCCGGCTTGGTAGTCTTCGGCTCGGTAAACGCGCTCTACCACAAATTTTTCTAGGCGGGAATAGTCAGCATCGGATAACTGGCCAGCTTTCGCCTTCTCCTTGAGTTCGTCAATGAGTGGTCCTCTGGGCAGGCTTACTTGATAACCGTGTTCTTCGAAAAATTTGGTATCCTGAATGGTCCGCCAAATGTATTCTGCTTCGGTTTCAGCACTGGGAATTTGGATGGAAATGCGGTCCTGTGCATTGGGCTGACAAGCCACTAAGGCCAAGAGCAATAGTAGGAGTTGGTCTTTCATAGCTTCATATAAGGCTGCCCAAAGGGCAGAAGGTACACCCTAATGATTCGAATAGGGCTTTAAAGTTGCTTAGGTGAAGAGAAAATTATGAACAAATTTGCCCGCAAAAAACTTTCACTCGCTTGGCCGGTTATTAAAACAGATTTGTTTCTTTCAACTATGAACCATTCGTTTTATCCAATTTTTGACACTAATTATCTCCCACATGAAACAGAGAATACTCATTACCGGAGCTAGCGGAGGCTTCGGAACCCTTATCAGTAAACAACTATTGGCTGATGGACACACCGTTATTGCTTCGATGCGCGGCGTTTCCGGAAAAAACCAAGCAAAGGCAGCAGACCTGCAAGCCGCTGGAGCTCATGTTGTAGAAATCGATGTAACGGATCAGTCTAGTGTAGATAGTGGTATTGCCCAAGCAATGGAACAGGCGGGTGGTATCGATGTGGTCGTCAATAACGCCGGCGTTGGTGTATTGGGTCTGCAGGAAAACTTTACCCCGGAAGACTGGCAACGGTTGTTCGATATCAACG
>JBCDIO010000684.1:0-2859 GCA_038748815.1 Bacteroidota bacterium | reverse complement strand
GATCAAAAAGGGTTTGCCATTTAGGCCAATTCGCTCCTGAGCAAAAAAGATGGGGCCATCCGACGAAAACCGTACTCGGGTGGCGATGTATAAATACAAAGGGCCGAGTACAATCAAAGCAACCAGAGATACTCCAAAATCGATCAGGCGTTTGATCAAACGCTGCCACTTGGGCATTAGGTCTTGCTTGATCTCAATCAAAACCGCCCCGTACACGGAAGTCATCTGTACACTTCCGAGCATAATATCGTACATATCTGGAATGATTTTCACCAAAACCCGTTCATCGAAATCGAAGAGGATATTCAATATTTCCTGCAGGCGGTTATGTTCCGAGGTTTCGATAGCAATGATAACTTCCTCGACCCCTTCTTCTTCAATAATCACTCGCAAATCCTCAATCTTTCCAAGTACCGATAAATGCTGGGCGAGTACATTTGTACTCTTTCCATTGGTATCGATGAAACCTAAGAAATGGTAACCTAAACGTTTTTCCCGGCTACTGATTTCTTCGTATAGTTCTGCCGCCTTTTGATCTCCTCCAATAATCAGGGTTCGGAAGGAAACTAAGCCTCTCTTTAAACGACGACTTGCCCGGGTTAGTAAGATCATTCGGACGATAGCCGTGATGCCAAAATGCAGGAAAAAAAGGACAGTAAACGATTGATAATAGGTCGTATAATCTTGAACTACATCATCCAGAATGAGCGCAAAGAACAAGAAGACAACTCCTAAGAAGCTGAGGAAAAAGGTACGGGCTAGCGTAGCCAGACGAGATAGACGATAAATATCCTTATACCGATCAAATAGTTCGTAAAACAACCGCCAACATACCGGAATAATTAATACTCCAAATAGCAGATTAGCATCTTCTACAATCCCCCAATCCGGCGTATTCCCTTCAATATATACCTTGCGGTACCCAAAAAAGAGGGCCCAAGCCAGCATGGCCGAAATCAGGTCGGCTATTTTATAAAAAAGCGTATCTAATCGTCGTCTGTTCTTCTCCATGGGATGGATTGAGCTTTAATCCCGCTGGGAGTCCCCATGTAGGAACTCCTTGAGTAATAGGGTAACCAGTACCCGGTCCTTAGAAGGAAATCAGTTTGACATTATCAATCAAAATAGTTCCTTCATCCAATGTAAAATCGCCGTTTGCAACGGGTAAAGCAGCCGTAATACCAATTTGGTATCCATTCAAATTATTGACCAGGCCAAAATTAGTCAGATTAAAATATATTTTGTTCCAATCACTCTTTGGAACAAGGCCATATTCGTAGTTGGACTGATCGTTTCCAATATTATCAATGCCAATCATCCCAATCAAAACATCAACCTCGGTCTTGTAATCCATTTCTAGGTACACCTTACCGCGGTCAAAAATATCAAATAATTGATCAGCATTCGAAGCAACTTCCATCAATGGATTATCTAAGTTCAAAACGATCATACCGGAGTACTCTCCTTCAAAAGCATCGATCTGTGTCGTATCTAAGAGCGTCTCGTTATTCATATCTCGATCTTCACTAAAGACGTTTGAGCCACCCTCGAAATCCTCGATCAAATGAAAGGTAATATCCTCGGAATAACGAGTAACGGGTTGTATCGTATCAGTCTCGGTCAACGTTAAATCGACCGAGGTGGTGAAACGCTCATAAAAGGGATAAACCTGTAAAGTAAAAGTCAATCCATTATCGCGAATGAGGGGGTCAATAATTACCTCTTGGGTTCCTTCTTCCAAGACGGGAATCAAAGCCGGAAGGGAGAAGATTCCAATAGTTTTGCCATTTACAAAAACATTCCCCTGAGTAACTTTTTGCGACAGAGAACCGTGGGTAATTTGTGGATTACTTTCCATCCTAAAGGGCTTCACGTATATGTAGGAAGGAATCGGCTCCTCCTGATTAATGATGTTACAGCCCGACCCCATTAGAATCAGCCCCCCCCAAAGCCATAGTAAGTTAGACCATGATGTTTTCATGTTGTTTCTTTTTGTGTTTTCTAAGCTTTATATACCTCCCTAAGCACAAGGGTTTTATTCAGCGTATTGCTGTAATCGCACCTCCATTTTATGGGAAATCTGGTGTGCCAACTTCAATGCGCGGTATCCATCTTCTAACGAAACCCGAGGACGGCTATTCTGCAAAATACTATCCGCTAAGGTCGACAACTCCATTTTTATGGCGTTCACCGGCTGAATTTCGGGATTTTCAATTTGCATGTAGCGGGCACCATCGGCTACGGGTAGTTCAAAAGACATCTTTCCTTCTACCTCAGGATGCGGTTCATCCGATAATCGTACGATCTGGGCCTGTTTTTCCAGAAAATCTAAACTGATGTACGCATCGGGCTGAAATAGCCGAATCTTTCGCATCTGCTTCAGGGAAATTCGACTGGCCGTTAGATTGGCCACACAACCATTCTCAAATTCAATATGGGCATTACAGATATCGGGCGTTTTACTAACTACGGCTACTCCACTCGCACTTACTTCGGTCACTTCCGATTGCACTAAGTTAAGCAGCAGGTCCAGGTCGTGAATCATGAGATCTAAAACAACCGACACATCGGTACCACGAGGGTTAAAATTTGCCAATCGGTGACCTTCAACAAACATGGGTTGTATCGGTAAATCACCTAGGGAAAGTAGAGCAGGATTAAATCGCTCAACGTGGCCTACCTGAACCTTGAGATCGTTTGCCTTGATCAGTTTCAGTAGGGCTTCCGCTTCTTCAATCGACTCGGTCACTGGCTTTTCAATGAACACGTGCTTTCCACGCTCCAAAGCCTTTTTCGCTAGGGCATAATGGGTCGTGGTAGGTGTTACGATATCTACCACATCAACCTTTTTCAAAAGAG
>JBCDIO010000683.1:0-2861 GCA_038748815.1 Bacteroidota bacterium | reverse complement strand
TTGGGGGATTACCCGCTGGAAGTCTACCATCAAATTAGGTGCTGCCAACTTTCTGAACAACCTCCATTAGGAAGTATACGGAGGGCCACTGATTGGGCGGATGGCTTATATCTCTGTACTGGTTGACATCAAAGAAAATTAGAAATAAGAGCTACTTAGATCAATTAAACCATTAAGTATTTATTATGAAAAGAATATTACTCTCCCTTACCCTGCTCCTAGCCTTCGCGGCAACGCAATTACAGGCTCAAGAGCGCTACTTAGATCCCTCCTTCGACGTTCAGGTTACTGAGAACGTGGTTTATGGAGAAAACCTAGAAGTATTAACCGGTGCGCCGGTACTTATTGATTTAGTAATGGATGTTTACGAGCCACAAGGAGATACCGAAGAGCGTCGTCCTTTGGTGATCATGGCACACGCAGGAAGTTTCTTGCCCAAGGGTCTGAATACCCTGCCTTTTGGAAATCGTAGAGACTCCACCAACATTGAAATGTGCCGGGAATTTGCGGCCCGTGGATACGTTTGTGCATCGATTGATTATCGTCTGGGCTGGAATCCATTGGCACCAACCCAGGAAGCCCGAGCCATCAGTATCATTCAGGCGACCTACCGAGCGTCGCAGGATATGGTGACTGCCGTTCGCTACTTTGCGCAGGATGGTGCAACCGATAATACCTACCGGACCGATTCTACGCGTGTCATCGTGGCTGGTAACAACTCTGGGGGTTATATGGCTTTGACGGCGGCTTATCTGAATCGTCCTGAAGAGTTGGAGTTATTCAAGTTCTTGGATAGTAATGGTGATCCATTTGTGGACACTGAATTTCAGGGAAACATGGATGGTACGGGTGGAAATCCAGCCGTGCACAATTATTCTAACCAGGGGTACTCTACCGATATCCATATGGTATTAAATTTAGGTGGAGCCATTGGTGATCTATTCTGGATCGATGATACGGATGAGGCCGCTTTGGTGAGCTTCCAAGAGGTAAACAATCCATTAACCCCTTACGGAACGGCGGTAGTAATCGTAACATCTACGGGCGATCCGATTATCGAAGTAAGTGGCGGTGGTGCCATCCACCCACATATTACCGATGAAAATTTGGGCCTAAACGATGCCTTAATCAGTGCTACTTTTGATGATCCGTACACCGAAGGAGCGCAAGCGGCGGCCATGGAGTTGGGTACGCCATACCAAGAAGGGCTGTACTCCATTACTTCTCCGATGTTCTTCTATGACCCATGGGCATGGTACGATCCAAGTGATCCGAATATCGACAATACCACCCCTGGAGCCAGTGGATCTGGTTCGGCGGCGAATCCGTTTAATACGCCAGAATCGGCCCGTATCTACATCGATACCGTTATGGGGTATTTCACGCCAAGAGCTTGTGTACAACTGGGGCTTCCTTGTGGGGCTAACTTTACCTCCACCAAAGAAGTGGTACAAAATGCGGACCGCTTATCGGTCTTCCCGAACCCAGCGGGTGAGCAGTTCTGGCTAACGAGCAAGCAAGCCGATCAGTTGATCCAGGGTTTTGACTTGTATAACTTACACGGCCAGCTAATCAGCCGAGTGGACGGTTTGAACGACCAACAAGTGCGAATAGATGTTCCGCATCTCAGTCCCGGAATGTATCTGGTCAATGTCCGCTTTGAAGATGGCATCGTGCCCACCAAGGTGATGCTTAGGTAGATTTATCTTTTGCTAATAAAAGCCCTTCTCCGAATCGGAGAAGGGCTTTTTTATTACCCACCTGTTAAAGGCTGACGCTTTTATGCTCACAATCAGGTTTTTAGAAAGCTAGGGTCTCCGTAAAAAATAGGTCGAAGTCTTTACAGATGATTTATGACAACCGATATTTTGGTATCTTAAGGAATCCTAGATAAGATTAAACGAACCTATGATAACTGAGCGGCCTTTGTCCGACTGGCTGCCCATCACCTGGAAGGAAGTAGAATCCAGAGGGTGGGAACAACTGGATGTCATCTTGATATCCGGCGATGCTTACGTCGATCACCCAGCCTTTGGCACGGCCGTAATTGGTCGGATCATGGAAAGCGAAGGGTTAAAAGTGGGCATTATTCCCCAACCCAACTGGCGGGACGATCTACGCGATTTCAAGAAATTCGGAGAACCTCGCTTATTCTTTGGTGTCACTTCGGGTTGTATGGATTCTATGGTCAATCACTATACCGCCGCTAAGCGAAAGCGTTCGACCGACGCATACACTCCGGGCGGAGATGCTGGTTTCCGGCCGGATTATGCGACCATGGAATACACCAAGATTCTGAAGAAGTTATATCCGGATATTCCTGTTTTAATTGGTGGTATTGAGGCTTCTTTGCGGCGGGTAACCCATTACGATTATTGGTCGGATCAACTATTCCCTAATATTCTGGAAATGAGTGGGGCCGATATGTTGGTCTACGGGATGGGAGAAATGCCTTTGCGAGAAATTATTCGCTTACTGCTTAAGGGCGTACCTTTCGAATCGCTCAAAACAATTCATCAGACCGCCGTTTTGCATCCGCGCAAAGCTCCTCTTCCCGTTAATAAGAATTGGAAGGATTTCACGCTGCACAGCCACGAGCGTTGTTTACGGGATAAAAAGTCTTTTGCTTCCAATTTCAAGCACATTGAGCAGGAATCGAACAAGGTAAAAGCCCGGCGTTTGATTCAGGGCGTTGGTGATCATAATTTAATTGTGAATCCCCCCTACCCTCCGATGACGGAGCAACAGATCGATACCTCCTTTGACCTTCCTTATACTCGACTTCCGCATCCAAAATACAAAAAGCGAGGCTCCGTGCCGGCCTATGAAATGATTCGCTTTTCGATCAATATGCACCGAGG
>JBCDIO010000682.1:0-2865 GCA_038748815.1 Bacteroidota bacterium | reverse complement strand
TCCACGTTCTGTAGAGCCGTCATTTGAAAAACAAATTCGTTTCCGGCCCGGCGGGCGGGGTCCCCTGTACAGCTTTCTTCTTTTCCCAGAATGGCGAAATCGACGTTGGCCTGGTTAAGGATCTTGACAAATGCTAAGGTAACCTTCTGAGCTCTAGCGTCGAAACTACCTGCACAGCCTACCCAAAAGAGGACTTCTGGTTCTTTACCTTCGGCCGCTAGATCGGCCATCATTGGAATGTGTAAGGCGATACTCATAGTTATTCAGCATTTTCTTTGAGGGCGTCAACGGCCCATTGATCCCGATCATTTGGCATTTGCCAAACGGCTCCACCGTTTTCAATACTGTTGAACATGGGAAGCCAATCGGATGGCCCGGCAGATTCGGTAAGGATCTCGTAGCGGCGCAGCTTGAGAATAGGCTCTAGCGGGCTGATTAGAACCGGACATGCTTCTACGCAAGCATTGCAGGTGGTACACGCGTGAATCTCTTCTCGACTGATATAGTCGAATAACGATTTACCGTCGTCAAAGTTTTCTTTCGTTAGTTTTTCTCCTTCGGCACGTAAATCTTCGCGGATATATTCTGGGTTGCCACTATCGAGTTTATTACCGATCTCTTCGGCTCGATCGCGAATATCCATCATGACCTTCCGGGGAGAGAGTTTTTTGCCGGTCAGGTTGGCTGGACAAACCGAGGTGCAGCGACCACATTCCGTACACGTGTAAGCATCCAGGACGTTCTTCCAACTTAAACTCATTACATCATTAGAACCAAAGGTCGGTAGCTCTTCGTCCATCGGAGCCTCGGCGAAAGCGGCATCTGGGTCCATCATGCTCTTTACTTCCGACATGACGGACTCCATATTTTCCATTTCTCCTTTCGCATTCTGGCGGGCGTACCAAGTGTTCGGGAAAGCAAGTAGTATATGTAAGTGTTTGGAAGAAGGCAGGTAGTTCAAAAACACAAAAACGATTACGATATGGAGCCACCAGCCAGCTCGTTCGATAACAACTAGAGCACCTTTCTCTAAGCCCCCAAACAGAAGCGGACCTAGCCAGCTAGAAACCGGAAGCGTACCCGTAGAAGGATAATGAGCTGGATCTATTTTCTGAAGAAGGACATCCGCTCCATTCATACTAAAGATACCAATCAGTAGTAGAATCTCGGCGTATAGTATAAGATTCCCGTCGAGGGTTGGCCAGCCATTCATCTCTGGTTTGTGGAAGCGAGGTACCTTTAATAGGTTTCGTCGGGCCAGAAAGATGAAGGTGGCAATGAAGGCCAACAAAGACAGAATTTCAATCAAACCAATAATCAATGTATAAAAACCTCCTAGGTAAGGGGCGAAAAAGCGGTGTTGTCCAAAAAGCCCATCGATGAAGATCTCGATCAGTTCCACCTGGGTAAATAAGAAAGCGACATAAATGAAAAGATGGAAGATGGCGGGTATCCAACGCTTGAACATCTTCTTTTGCCCAAAGGCAATAAGTAACACATTCTTTAGGCTTTCTTTGGTATCTAGCTCCATTTGTTCGTCTCCGCCGAGCAAGATATTACGACGAATCTTGCTAAACTGGAAGAAAGCGTAGCCAAAAGCAGCCCCCGCAACCACCAGGAAGATCAACGGTTGGATCATAATGTTCGTTTTCGTTTAGCGAATATTCGCTAGAAGCTGGCTCAATTTAGGAAAGTTTGCGCAATTCCACTAGTGACCTTCTGGAATTTTGACCAAGAAAGTAACAGAAAAGTCGGCCTATCCAGCCTTTGCCGAGCTGTAAAATCTGATTATTGCTCTTCTGATCAAAGGGCTAGCGACTAAAAAATGCTAATTTTGAGAGAGTATAAATAATTTGCATGAAAATCCTTAGCGAGCGGCAGATCCGCCAGAAAATAAAACGTCTAGCCATCGAGATCTTAGAACGTAATCTAGATGAAGACAACATCTTATTGGCGGGGATCAACCGCAACGGACAAGCATTTGCCAAGTTATTATTGGCGGAATTAGAAAAGCATCCCGGGCGGCCGACTTTTCAATTGACCAATATTCAGCTCAATCCCGCCGACCCACTTTCTGAACCGGTAATCCTTCACGTGCCAATCGAACAAGCCAATAATCGTTCGGTCATCGTGATTGATGACGTGGCCAACACCGGGCGCACCATCTTCTATGCGATTAAGCCTCTGCTGGAAACACTTCCCAAAAAGATCGAAGTGGCCGTACTTGTCGATCGCAAACACAAATCTTTTCCCATTGCCGTTGACTACGTCGGCCTTTCCCTGGCAACTACCTTACGTGAAAATATAGATGTGAAGATCCGCGAGGTGAATCAGTGGTCCGTTGAGTTAAGCTAGGCTAGACCTTAAAAACGAGTTTTGCACATAGTTTTCCACATTTGTTGACAAGCCAATGAAATTGTCAGCTATATAACAGTTGAATACCAGACTATTAAGTCAAATTCGTGCAAGTGATACATAAACGGTAGGGGTCTAGCCGAAAGCGGCAGACAACAGAAGTATTGTGTTGTGGAAAACCTGTGTAAAACCTGGTCTCTAGGAGGTTTTCCGCAAAAAGGAGCATAGTTTTTGAGCCAAAATATCCGGACAGGTTTCTGGACTCAGCTTTCCACATGACTCCAGGTATTCTACCCGTGGTTGACTCCACCCAAGTTGTTGGATCAGGGCCTCGGTTTGCTGTTCGGCCGTCTGTCCATCCGGCGTGGGGAGCATGCTCCTTACGAGCAATGCCGGCTTGGGATTTTCAATACATATTTGGTGATGGCGTGGCCCTTGGGCCAGATGTTCTTCGATATTAGTGTGCCAGTACCAAGCCGTCGTAGTATGACGATCCTGTAATGGACTACT
>JBCDIO010000681.1:0-2872 GCA_038748815.1 Bacteroidota bacterium | reverse complement strand
GGGAAGAGGAGAAGAGAAGTAGGAGAGCGCATGTCCCAAACGGGTGAATGATCGGAATTGAACCGCAGGAGTATAAGGGTAAACAGCCCGAGTCGACTGGCTCGGCAATGTAAGCTATTTGAGCGTTCGTCTGGGGGGCGAGAGGTGGATTGTGGCTACAACCCCACCTACCGAGATTTATCAAAGGTAGGTTTACCTCGCTAATTTGTTTTCTCCACAACGCACAAAATGTCTTCCCTGAAATCGCCCCGCGCAGGATGATGCTTTGTAAAAAGTCCGAAAATTGCCTTAGCTTACTCTAAGATAAGAATTGATGACCTTTCTAAAAACCACACCAAATGAACCGGAAAAGAATCCTGTCCTTTTTAGGAATCACCACCTTCGTTTTTATCGGTGGCCTAGTGAGTTTAATCTTATTTCCGCAAACCTTGTTTGCCCATTCCTACACTCATGATCAGGTAACGGTATACTCCAATGGACCCATCGATGAAGGGGCATTCAACCGAGCTTTAGACCAAGCGAACGCCTATCTTAATGAAAGTGAACTGCAGGACCCCAGCTACCGCTACGATGTTTTTATAGCCGCAGGTACTCCTTATAACGAGTTTGATAATCTGGTTTTTGGAGAATGGTCGGTCGCCCGGGCCATCGCCAATAATGTGATTATCAAGCGAGCTGTGGATTTAGAAACGTTGACCGTGGATAATGGCCACAACGCCTTTGACTTGGTCTACGTACTAACCCACGAAATGGTCCACTGTCTGCAAGCACATCACTTTGGCATGTGGACCTTTAATCCGTTCCGGCATCCTCCGATGTGGAAGTTAGAAGGCTATCCGGAGTATATAGCCCGAAGACCTTTGTTGGATCATCCGGAATATGAATTAAGGCAAGGTATTACCGATTTTCTGGCACGAACTCAAGTCGGGGATGATCCTACTCGGATCATTCAAATTGCGGAACGGGAATCGACTCCCTACATTTACTATAAAGGCCGATTAATGGTTGAATATCTGATGGATATCCGAGGCTTTAGCTATACGGACATTCTGGAAGATAAACGTAGCGAGGAAGAAGTTTATGCCGAAATGTTGGAGTGGTACGGACATATGGACCCCCGTTAATTCCCTACCTTCGCACCATGAATAAATGGCTATTTGTTGGTTTTTTTCTCCTCTTGTTGGGGCCATTGGGGCAAAGCCAGAGTCAGCAATCGGAGATACATGGGCTTAGTGGTTCAATCGAAGCTAATCGCTTCTATTTTACAATTTTTCCTAGTGCTCGAGTGGGAACACATATCAATGAGCTGTCTTATCACATAGCGGCTACCTTGAATATACCCTTATGGGCGAAAAGTAACCTGGCTATCGGAGGGCAATCAACCCTACGTGCCAATGCGCAATATCTGGGTATTCCCGGCGGGAGCTTTGGAGCTGTGCAGCGGCTGAGTTTCACCTGGGCCCTTGGTGATCAACGAGAAACACCCAGCTGGATGTTTACGTCCGGGCCTTTCTTACGGGGGCACCATCTGACCTATTATGGGACTCATTATGCCAGTACCGATGGTACGAGTCAGTTTTCCGGTGGTTTGCGATACCAGTTCTTTGTTGGACACAAAGTACAGGTACAATTTCATATGGAGAATGACTTCCTCGCTTGGCGTCAACGGGATGAGTACCGGTCCGGAGGAAGCACCATCGATGTGCGTTGGAAAGGGAAAAAACACTGGTTGGGATTGGGAGTTGGCAGTATGATCTGGACCGGTACGACTACGGGCCTCCCTTTCCTCGATTTTGGGCAAGAATACAATATGACTAATCAATACGGTTCCGAATATTCACATGGAATCGTATACCTGAATCTACATTTCAATGCCTTTACCCTGGCCTTAGGCTACGATGCGGATTCCCTCCGGCGGCGCTTGCAAGATCCAATTCATGCATTGATCGACGATGGGACCATACCAGGCGGCACCTTAAACGAGCCCGGACTGTTTATCCTCCTTTCCTGGAATGCCGCGGATTGGATTTATTGATCGATCCCGTATCTTGTGCGCGATGAAACCGATGTTTCGGAAAATTAAGTTTGATCGAGAGAAGAATCCTAATGCACCGCATTTGGATATTCTGCCCTACGAAGAGATTCGCGACCGAGATGATTTATACCACTTTCCATGGATGCTGCACCGGGTGGATTTCTATATTGTCATTCTTGTTCTTTCTGGAAAAGGAGCTCATACGGTAGACTTTACGGATTATGCACTAGAGCCTGGTACCATACTGACCATTCGCCGGGATCAGGTTCATAAGTTTGTAAATAGCGATGCCCGTGGGCATATGCTCATTTTTACAGAAGAATTTATCCAAAAGCACCTGGATCAACAGGAGGCTCTAAAGACACTTCAGCTGTTTAATGAGCTTTTGGGTAGCCCTCGATTGATATTGGAAGGCGATGATCTAGAAGAAGTCTTGCAATTAATTCAGCACATGCAAAGGGAGTTTTTTGATCGGCAGGATGAATTTTCCCCGGGCATCAACCGGAGCTTATTACATGTGCTCATTAGCAAGCTCTACCGGCACAAAGCGCAGCAAGCTATCTTTAAGGAGGACCCTCCGTATTTGCCAGAATTTATCCAGTTTCAACGTTTAGTAGAAGCCCAGGGCCTGACGAATCGGACGGTACAAAGCTACGCCCAGCAGATGGGTATGTCTACGAAGACGCTTAATAAAATTGTTCAGCGCATTGTCCATAAAACGGCCAAAACCTTTGTGGATGAGGTGGCTATTCTTCAGATTAAGCGGCTGCTTAGTCATTCGCATTACTCCATCAAGCAAATCGCTTACCAAGCGGGCTTTGATGAGCCTACTAATCT
>JBCDIO010000680.1:0-2878 GCA_038748815.1 Bacteroidota bacterium | reverse complement strand
CCTTTCGATAACGGACCTCTGCTCGATTTAATTCCCAATGAGAACGATGTAAAAGACCAAGTCTTGGAAGATTACGTCAATATTCAGTTTAAGATCGTGCGATTGCGTGAGAGTCCTAATACCTTCGTGGAAAGTATTTTGTCCATTGATTTTGCGGGGCGCTAAGCGTAGTACTTAGAACAAAAGAGGGGTTTTGACGCAGTCAGAATCCCTCTTTTGTTGTTATTCAGCGAAGCGTTTTAGGTAGGGTTCCAACATCGCTTGGAGCGTCACCTTGCCTAAGTTTACAGCGTCTTTGTTCTTGAGCCCTTGATCCATGTAATAATCCTCGAGCATGACCTGAGACTGGTACAGCAAAATTCGGAAGCTCATGGAAATTTCCTGCAGCCAAGGGTCCTGTGTTCCCCACTGATAAATGCCTTTTGTGGTCGTATCATACCAAGTATTAGCTGCTTTCAAGGCATCGGCATCGGGCTTTGTCGGACTCAATAAGAATTGAGCCGTTTTACTTTGCCCGGCCCCAACCTCTTTTTCGGAGATTTGGCTAGCTCCGGCAATATCCTGCGCCATAGCCATCAATACCTGTACTTCTGGCCAGTTTAATACCCCACCACAATCTTCAGTTGGTAGCTCAGCAGCAAGGTTTGGATCTAGGGAGAATGCCGTCCGGGTTTCTTGGGCATGAGCCTGCGTTAGCCAACAAGGCACACTAGCGGTTTGCTTTGATCGCGTGTGGATGTACAGAATGTGTCGCACGATCTGCTCAATGTCTGCGTAGGCGTAGGCGGCGGTATGATCAAAGCGAGACTCGGCCGTCAATGGTTGTCCAGAATAGGCCACCTGAATGGCAGCATTCATTAGGTTGTTTACCTCCAAGCCAGGACCTGCGGATAAGAATGTCAAGTAAGCTTGGTAGGCCCGGGCAAGTGGTGCATCAAAAGCCGATAAAGTATACAGACTCGGCTCGGGAGCATTCAGTAGATTATTAATGTGGTACTGCAGCGTATTCCCGGATGCGTTCGCGGCCAGGGTCGACTTGCTAGCGGCCAGCAAGGTATATTTTTGGATTTGCCCGTTATCTTCTGCCGTTTTCAAGTAGGCAGAAGTCGTTCCTTTTCCGTAATAACCATCCAGACTACTCTTATAGGTTCCTTCGCTTTTCAATAAACGCTGCAAAGAAGCAACGGATGAGCGTTTTACTTTAGCTCGAATATTCGGGGTCAGAATGGTTGGGGTTTCGTAGCTCACTGGAAAGTTGGGCTGCGGAGGATAGGTTTGTTGTGGATACGGTTGCTGTGGCTGCACGGGTGGGTAGGTGCCCTGCTGTGGGGGTGGCGTACTTTGATTATAGCTTTTTGGAATCTGACCATTGTTAGGAGCTGGCCCTCCTGGGATTTGTGTGGGAGCTGGCGTTTGGTTCATAGCAGCGGTAGCTTGCGCGCCTAGATGAAAAGCGTCGATCGGATGGAGTAAGGCACTATTGACCGTCTTAACAAACGCATCCTTAAAGCCTTGCTTTCGAATTTGGGGGAGTAGCGTTTTTGCCGTATTGACATCCTGAAAAATGCCCGTCAGGATTTTCACTTGTTTATCTTCCAAAACGACGTACAGCGGCCCGGCCGCTAGATACTGATTCCAATCAATCACTTGCCCAACGGGTTTAATACCCAGCTGTATAACGGCTGCATTACTACCGAAGGAAAGATCCAAGGTCCCAAGGTAGGCGTCGATATACCCCTTGCTTTGTACCTGCGCCAATACGGCATCGGCACTGCTGCGGTCTTTATAACCACCTAAGAATATCTTGTAGAGGTTACCACCCAATTCCTCGGCGTACAAAAAGCCAAGGCCTTGTACGGGTAAAAAATCATTTTGGGATGCTTGCATGAAGGTCCCAATATGGATAGTATAGATCGGTTGATTGGTTTGAGCAAAAATGGTTTGCCCGGAGAAAAGGAGAAATAGAACGGGTAAAAGACCTTTAAAGGACATAGAACACATTTTTTCATTGGATCGCAGAACCTGGATCCTGCTATTGTTTGGGAGTTTACCTGGTAACAAGTAGGCAAAAAAGCGGAAATAACAGAAAACTCCAACTTTTTTTGCTTCCGAGGTGATCGTATTACGCATAATTCGCGAAAAATAGCCCGATGTAGCTCCTTTTCTTGCTTATACGCAATTGATCATCAGTTTATTATCAAAGAGACTATTTATTGTTTTTATTCATAGTAATCTGGGCAAAATTATTCGTTTCCTTTTTCACGGAAAGGACTTTCACTAAACGCTTGGTACCCTTTGTAATATCAAAAAAATACTCAGCTTAATCGGCTTAAATCCGACTAGCAAAGGAAACTTCTGCCACTCAAAAGGCGTTATCTAATAAAAAACGGATACATATGAGTAAGCTATTCATGGTTGAGTTTGACCTTCCAGAGCTGTTGACTCCGGAATTTGTATCTCTGATCCCCGCCCAGCGTAATTTGGTAAACCGTTGGCTAGCCGATGGGGAAATAAAAGGGTATTCTTTGTCTATGGACCGTTCCCGCTTATGGGTGGTCTTTGTCGGACAATCAGAGTTTGAGATCATGGAAAAGGTTTCTGAAATGCCATTATCCGATTATTTGGAACCAGAAATTCGCGAATTGGCATTCCACAATACGGAAGAGCTGGTGCTCCAGTTCTCCCTCAACTAAACAAAGATATAATGGCGGCTATCGGGTCGCCATTGTTGTTTTAGGCTATTCCAGATTCTGGACTCCTCTCCTAAAAAATAAATCCCTCCCTTAAAACTTTCCGAACTAGGTGATGTTTAGTTGCATAAACAACTACTTTTGCCTGGTCAACCTATCACACATCCCTTGGATTCATTTGTCTTTCT
>JBCDIO010000679.1:0-2890 GCA_038748815.1 Bacteroidota bacterium | reverse complement strand
GTATTTGGTGAAGCGGAATCGGATGGGGTAACAAGGTCAGGAGCTCAGGAGATTAGAATGTTTAGAATAGAGTAAGATGTTTAGGATGAATTTGGATGCTTAGGATCTGGATGAAAGATTCTAAACATGCTACCCCATCCAAAACATTCTAATCATACTTTGAAGAAGATATTCCGCCGATAGAGCAAGTTTCCTAGCCACAAGTAAAACGCCATTACGCTCAGTCCGTACAGTAGGCTACTCAACTTAGGTGGTAAAAATTCCTGCACGTAGATGGTTTGGTACAGCCAACCGTGAATCGACGTGTCCTCCCCTATTTTGATGCTGTAAAAAAGCTTACTGATGAAACTGGATAAGAAATAGAGGATCAAGGCATTAGCCCCTACTCGTTTAAACAATTCACCAAACTGGATTTTACGGACATCCGTCAGGTAATAAATCACTAGTAGACAGATTGTGGCTGCGCCAGCGGTTACCAGGGTGAAGCTACTCGTCCAGAGCGCCTTATTCATGGGAAAGGCGAAGTAATCCCAGATCACGCCAATACTGACCAACAGCGATCCGCCAGCCGCCATGAGTTGCATTTTCTCGCGCTGGCTTTTTGTAGAGATCAACAGCCGACCAACCAACACCCCGATTAAAGCCTGTGCAATGCTCGGTAAAGTGCTGAGAATACCTTCTGGATCGTAATCTGGCTGCCAGGTATGGGAACCAAGGATCGCCTTATCGATGTACATGGCCCAATTGTTCGGTGCTCGCTCGTAAGTTGGCAGCTCTCCGTTTGGCAAAGGGATGAAACCCATCCAGATCCAGTAGCCTGCCAGTAAACTGGCCACCACACCAACGATCACTTTCCAGTTGCTGTTCAAAGCAATGATAGCCGCGAAGAAAAAGACCACCCCGATCCGCTGGAGCACACCGGGAAAACGGATGTCAGCAAAGTCCTTGAAGAAAGGAAAGGTAACCGTAAAAGCGCCCAAAAAGAGGCCCAAACCAATCAGCTTAAGGGTCCTACTGCTAATTTTCCAGTAGGTTTTCCCGGTAGGCTGTTTGTTCCGATAAGCAAAGGCAATGGAGCAGCCGACGATGAAGAGGAAAAAAGGAAAAACCAGATCCGTAGGCGTCAATCCGTGCCACTCCGCGTGTAGAAAGGGAGCGTAAACGTGGCTCCAAGTCCCTGGCGTATTCACCAAAATCATGGCGGCGATGGTGATTCCGCGCAATATGTCTACTGACTGTATTCTATCCTTTAGCATGGCCTAAGGTAATACAAGACCACCAGACTACAAGACCTACCTGCTATTCCAACTCCTCCACCAGTCGCCAAATTTCTTCTGCCACCGTAATTGGGTCCTGACTAGCATCCACGACCTGAATATTTTCTCCTTCGGAAAAGTGCTCAAAGGCCATCTGGAAGCTTTCGCGGACGTGGGTTAGTTTTTGCTTGGTTTCGAAGAGTTCCTGAGCGGCTCCGCGCGCAGCAATCCGTTCCAAGCTTACTTCGGGGTCAAGGTCGAGGAAGATGGTCAGGTCTGCGGTCAGTGTCCGCTTAGCTAAAAGGTTCAGCGAAGCGACCCAGCCAGGATCGGCAAATTCACTCTGGTAGGCCAAGCTACTGAAGTAATACCGGCTCGCAATCACGTGGTAGCCCGCGGCCAACTTAGCCAGCAAGCCTTCTTCGGGATGGTGGAGGTGTTCAATTCGATCCGCCGCGTAAAGCGCGGCCACCGTACGCGGATCGGCCGTAATCTCGTGTTGTAGGATGGAACGGATGAATTTCCCAGTGGGTAAGTCCGTAGGCTCTGCCGTTAGGTAACAAGCTTCGCCCAAACCCTGTAGGCGGTCGCGCAAGAGTTCGATCTGGGTGGTTTTGCCGCTGCCGTCGAGGCCTTCGATGACGATGAAGAGAGGGGATTGCAATTGGTAGTTTGGTCTTTTGGTTCGTTGGTACTTTGAGCTTCGAACTAGGTAGAATTTAGGTGGATACAAATATCCCATTTCGGTTAAATTCTATAAACTCGGACCCATCATCGAATAACTCGATAATCTTGTCTAAATACCGCTCGAAATAACTCATTAAATCTTTGTTACTAATATTTCCAAAAGTGAGATATAGCACCTTTGGTGGAGCTCCTTTCGAGTGAAAATTATCTTTAAAGTCCGAGTCTTTAGTAACAACAGAGCGATTGTTTTCTATCGCAATTCTAATAATTTCATTATCCTGCAACAAATGTCCTTTTTTCGTATCTGTTGTGTGAATACAATCATGTCCTTTTTTTCTGAGAAATATTGCCAACTTGAATGGCAATTGAGTATCAACTATGAATCTCATACAAATGACATCACTTGACGGGTGTTAGCCACTTTGACAGCATATTCTAGACAAGCAAAGACATCTTCTTTTTGCAAGTATGGATAGTCTTCTAAGATTTCTTCTACACTCATTCCTCCTGCCAGCAACTCCAACATCTGAACTACAGTGAATCTCATCTTTCTGATGGTTGGCCTTCCCCCCATCACCAAGGGATCCATAGTTATCCTCGATAATAGCTCCATTTTGCAAGCATTTTTATCATTAACGTTAGTAAAGATAAGTTAGTTTCTACTTCTCTACGAGAGTAGGCTACCGGCTTTCTGCTCATAGTACTTAATCTTTGGGTTACACTGTAAAAATGTTCACACCATAGGATTATCCCAATACTTATCATAAAGATTTGGGCATATTTTCCTCAAGCTATCAGGATCCTCTTCATCCCAGTTAAATTCAAATGAAACCGCCATTTCCATTTCGTCTTTATGATCAAATTTTTGTTCATAGTTCTCTTCTATGAACGTCCAAAATTCAATTCTATCAGGGTATTTATTCGAATAATATTCACCAACTATGACT
>JBCDIO010000678.1:0-2892 GCA_038748815.1 Bacteroidota bacterium | reverse complement strand
TGGGAATGGTATTGATCAGTATATGCAGGATAATCGGGAAAACCAGCGAGTCGGTGCGCTCGCGCACCCAGCCCAGAATGAACCCAATGACTCCTGTGAGAATAATGGGGGGCCAATTGCAAGTAATAGCAAAATTAGCATCTATACTTAAGCCATGCAATAGGCCGAAAAGGACTGATGTAATGACAACACCCCAACCGATATAGGCTTTTCCCAGTTTCCAATTTCTTGGGAAAACCTGGTTTAATAGGCCTAGTAAAATACCGCGATAAGCAATTTCTTCCACGATTGAAGGCATCGTAAATTGGAAGGCAATATTTTCGGCTCCGCCGGAATACCCACCGATCAGGTACCCATAAATGGTGAATATAACGGCTACTATGCCCACACTTCGCCAGCCAAAACCTAAGGATCCTGCCCTTTGCTGAAATTGCAGGCCATACTCTGACCAAGGCAATCGACGGTAAAATAGGAGAAAGAGAATCGCTAGTGCATAGCTAAAGATTTTTCCTTCCCAGTTCATTTCTCCCTGGACAAATTGTACGGCCTCCACGGTAAAAGGAAGGCTGACCATAATAAAGTCAAGGATAAAATAAGCCGCGAATAAGGCTAAGTAGATAGCTTCCCAAGCTTCTTTCTTTTTTCCTAAAAGAAGAATAGGAGAGACCAATAATAAATAGAAAATGGGTTCGTAAAGCAAGCTCATCATATTAGATAGAATATGGTTAAGGAGACTACTTGCTTTAAATTCTATTGGAAGAGAGGCCCAAATGGCTTTGAGCATCTGTTAGAAAGGTAACGAAAATGGCTTGGAAGAGTTTAAAAATACGGCAAGCAGGGTCGATGAATCGACCCTGCTTGCTGAGCTTACCTTTTCTTACAAGATTAATTCTCTGAAATCAACTTAGCATTGACCGCCGAGATCTTTCCCGCCATAAATTCAATATCCTTGTACAAATAGTCTACCGACAATAAGTTATTGGTGCTCGATTTCCGACCCGAGTAAACATTCATGGAGATAAAGTAATTGGGATCGCGCAAGCCGGCAAATAGAGGCCCCGAAAGTTTGGCATTCGAGATTTTGTAGCGCGTTTTTCCGACCGGTAATTCTTTCACATAGGTACCTACGATATACTGCCCATCCTCGGTCATACTGGGATCGTTCGGGTCCTTGGGGCGACCAACAAAGGCGATGTCTACGATGATGGTCTCCTGAGTTTCGCTTAGTTTTTTACGTGCTGCCGGGCTTAAGGAAATGTCGATAGTGAAAGATGGAACGGATACTGAATCGGGAATTTCCGCTGGCTCTTTTTCTTTGAACGGATCCTCCAGTGTAATTCCCGTATTGGTACTTGGCTGTTTTTCGGTCGTTGCTTCGGTATTTTGCTGAGTGCTTCCCTCATTCTGGCAAGACCAAACGGTGAAACCTAATAATAGGAGTAGGACGAGTCTCATGACTAGTGAATTTATTAATTGAAGAGTACAAACCTACTCAATTATTCAAGGATGAAAAATGATTTTCTACAGCTTATTCAAAGGGCCCGCTTTTGGAGGGTAAAGCCATGGTAAGCTCACCCGGCAGTCAGTCATAGTCACCTTTCATCCTTTCCATTGGGTCTTTCTTCAAGGATTGCCCGCGAGAGCAATAACCTCCTTGATGAATTGTGTCACAGCTTCCGGTTGTTCCCAAGGGCTAATATGTCCTCCGGGAACGACTGTCGTTTCTAACCCGATGGGGGCCTTAACGTAGTCTTCTTCTCCTCGCAAGGCGATGGCTGGCACCACCAATTTGCCTGGTAAATGCTGGCTATCCTTCGCTTCCATAATGACGGCCCAGTCAGTTTGTTTGATCGATTGGTTAGAATTACTAAGAAACTGTTGTTCAAACCTTGGAAGGAGCTCTTCATTCGTACTTCTGCTACTTTGCCCCAGCATAGACTCTCCGGCCTTTCTGGCGTAGAAACTCTTGAAAGAAAGCAGCCAATGCTGGCGCTTGAACTTTTTTCTTCGCACTGGAGAAGTACCTTCTAGAGGTGTATTGCAGAGACCAAGTCCTACGAATCGTTCGGGATGTTCCGAGGCCGCACGGAGTATAGTCATACCGCCCCAAGAGTGCCCAACGGCATACACTTGGTCCAGGTATAATTCGTCTAATACTTCAATCAACATCTCCGAACAATCCTCCATAGACCAAGCCGTTGGGCCAAGTTGGCTTGCTCCGTGCATGGGCATATCTATGGCAATAATGGTGCGATCGGTTATTTCTTCCATCTGCCTAGCCCAAAGCTGGTGATCCAGATAAACACCGTGTAGCAGAACCAATGGAGTGGTGCCTTCGACCCAGCGCACATGAACGGCGATGGACCCCAAGTGGGTGTTGATCATTTCAGTTTGTAAAGGAAGCGTAAAAGAGTTTGTGGATGCTAAGAAGCCCAGAGACCAAATCAGGTGTGTCATTTCTATTGGATTGGTTCATAAAAATCCCAAAGGGTTGAATACGAACACAAGATGAAGGCATTCTCAGGAAGCTACCTGTTACAAAGGTTACAAAACGTAGCCTTGGCTAATCCGTTTACGAATCCTGCTCAAAGAAGGTCGCTCAATGCCGAGGTAAGAGGATAAATGAGAGAGGGAAACGCGATTGTACAATTCGGGCTCTTACCGCATGAAATCTAAGTAACGCTGTTCGGCGGTTTTAAATAAAAAGCTTTCGATCCGTTTGGCTTGCGCGACCAGGACTTCTTCGGCGATTAATCGACCGTAGCGTTCAAAGCGGGGGAAGGTTTGGTACGCCGTCTGGATGTCTTGGTAGGATAAAGTAGCAACGATACTGGGTTCTAAACTTTGGATCGTATGAAAGGACGGTACTTGTCGGATGAAACTGTAATAGTG
>JBCDIO010000677.1:0-2893 GCA_038748815.1 Bacteroidota bacterium | reverse complement strand
GTAGGCGATCAATCTTCTCAATGAGCCTTCCAATCTTCTGATCCAGGCTTTGTAAAGCAGGCCACTGCCCATGTTGATCGAGTAACCGCCGGTAGCGCTCCCGACGCCAATTGGGAAAAATCCGATGGAGTGTATCCGGATAAGAATAAGGGTGGATCCCAAAGAAAAAGCCTGGCTGATCCAAATGATACTCGCGGGCACAATCTTCGTACGCACCTTCAACTACCCCCCCATCGGTCCCACATAAAGTAGTCACTGGATCGCCCGGTGCCAACTTAGAAAGCCCAAAAGTCAGTAAGGCGATCACCAAAAAGGTCGGTACAAAAAACAGGATACGACGAACGATAAATTGTACCATGCTTGTATCTACTGGCGTTGTTCCATCAAAGTCGGGAACAAGCCCGGTGAAACGATAGAAGCTTCTACTTTGAAGCGGTTGTGAACCGTAATCCGACTCTGAGGAGCCACCAAGAAAATAACGGGCTGCTCATCGTAGATTAGCTGCTGGATTTCCACATATAGCGCATTTCTTTTTTCTTCATCTAGCGTACTCCGAATTTCTTCAATTAATTCATCCGCTCGGGCATTTACAAAGCTCATTCGATTGAACCCATCAGGTCGATCACTATCAGAGTGCCAAAGTTGATATAAATCGTCTAGAATTGGAGCATTTGCGTAGCCACCACTTGCGATATCGTACTCCCGAACACTAACGGTTTGCACCCAAGCAGCACGTTCCTTAGCAGTGATTTCTAACTCCACACCAGCCTGGCGGGCATTCTCTTGAAACAACAGAGCAATTTGCTCAGAAGCAGGAAAATTGTTGACGATATAACGCAGTTTGAGTGGTACGCGCTCACCGTCAATTTCTTTGTCCAATATCCCATCTTCGTCGGAGTCTTCCCACCCTGCCTCAGCTAACAAAGTACTGGCCTTTTCAATATTTAGGTTAATCGCTTCTAAGGCTTTATGATAGTAAGGTTTCGACGGATGTATCGGCCCAACAACTGGAGCCGCCAGCCCGTAAAAGACGGTTTCAATAACTTCATTCACATCCACTAAATGAGCTAAAGCACGACGCACCTTAGCATCCGCTAATTTGGGCGACTGATTATTCAAATACAGTAAATAAGTAGTTAACGTAGCTGGTGATAGGAAACGATAATCCTTCATGACTTCCTCATTTTCTTGCAACTCTAGAAAATCTTTAGAGTCTAAAACCAAGGCAGCATCTACTTCTTCGTTTTTAATCAAGGTTGCCGCAGCCGTCATATCGCGGGTAATTTTGAAGGATATGCTATCGGGATAAGCCTTTAGAAGCTTGTTGGCATTCTGGACTTTATCTCCCCAGTAATTCTCTTTTTTCGCAAAGATGAGTTCTTGTCCAGATGTCCAGCTGGCTAGTCGATAGGGACCAGAACCACTGACGCCTTCTGGCTCTCGGTTATGAAATTCGCTAGAAAAGGACTCGGCAAATTCTGCTAGCTTGGTATCACTTTCAAAACGGTCTGCATTGGCCGGATCCGATAACTCCGAAATCTTATATGCTTCCATCAACCCATTGGGATCATACAGATAGGCGGGTAGAACCGGAACGGTTCCACTAATGGTTTCTTCCGTCAGAATGTATTTCTCATCGGTGAGCACGGTAAATTTGCGTGGATTTTCCGAATCTACTTCTACTTCTCCAATGGGATCGAGGTAAGGACGTAGCCGGGCTGCCGGCACCTTGGGGTTCAAAATCGCTTTGATGGAAAAGGCATAATCATTACCTGTTACCGGGGTTCCATTATCCCAAGTGGCTTCTGGATGAATTTCAAAAGTATAAGCAGTACCACCGGCAAAGGGCCCATCTTCAATTGGAGTGGAAGTAGGGAAATCAAGAGCTAGTTGCGGGCTCAATTGCCCAGTTTCTGGATCCAGAAATAGTAAATATTGCATAACCTGCCGGAGCGAGAATAAGCTGTAAGAGTCCAAGGCAAAGGCTGGATTCAAACTACGGGGCTCGGAAGGAATTCGAATAATCGCCTCGTTACCAGATCGTTCCCAGGAATCCTGTAATTCCAGCACCGAGTCAGTAGGATCAGTAGAAGCACCATCTTGCCTACATCCTCCTAAACCGACCAGGAGGAATACAAACAAAACGATTGTAAAAGAAGGGTATCGAAAATTGGACATGAGGACTTGGATTATGGTCTTGGTAAAGGAGTCAGATCGATTATTTTTCGATCCGAATATGCTTTCCAAAGTACGCGATTTTTACTGTAAATCCCTAAGAGCTTATAAAGAGGTCGATCTTTGAGCCGCAAATGAGAAATTCGGGGAAAGCCAGAAAACCATTTAACAGTGGTGGTGTTCCCATTCCAGTGGCTAGGCACCATGAAATGCAAACAGCATATTAATCGAGTCCCTATACATTGAGGGGCCGAGGAATAACGCGAAGATTATCCCACGTAGCGTGCCTTAAACTCATTCAATATGAAGACCATTTTAATTGCTGGAGGTAGTGGCCTAGTAGGTAGTAGACTTAGCCAATTGTTAGCCGAGCAGAAATACGAAGTTCGTCACTTAAGCCGACGGCCTTCATCGAAATCCGAATTCCCCACTTTCGTATGGGATTTAGAAAAAAATTATATTGATCCCAAGGCATTGGAAGAAGTCGATGCAGTCATCAATTTAGCAGGTGCCGGCATTGCGGATAGGCTATGGTCGGATGCGCGCAAGAAACTCATCATTGACAGCCGAGTTCAAAGTACGCAGTTATTAGCCAGAAAAATACAAGAAGGGCTTTTAAGCCCTTCCGTTTATTTGTCGGCATCGGCGATTGGCTACTATGGTCACCGGGGAGATCAGTGGGTGGAAGAAACCGACCAACCTGGAGAGGGCTTTCTGG
>JBCDIO010000676.1:0-2919 GCA_038748815.1 Bacteroidota bacterium | reverse complement strand
TTTTGAAGTCAACAAAGCCTTCAAGCTCCTCGAAAAAAACCAGAAGCTATACCCAGATTTCATGCCAAATAAGAAGGACTTGGGTATTTTACACGCCATTGTGGGCACTATACCAGATAGCTACAAATGGGCGGTTGAATGGCTATCGGCCGCCGAAGGAACGATCCAACAAGGTCAAGAGGAACTCGAAGAAGTATTGGCCTACTGCGAAGGGAAGGATTTTATTTTCGAAACCGAGACCTACGTACTCTACGGTTATCTAATGCTCCATTTTCGTAAGAATAGCGAACGAGCATGGACGGTCATTCAAAATTCTCCCCTAGATCCAACTAACAACCCCTTGGCCGCTTTTATTCAGGCCAATATTGGTATGCGGATTGGCAAGAACGACGAGGCCATACAAATTTTACAGTACCGCCCTAAGAGTCGTGCTTTCCATCCTTTTCCCTACCTGGAATTCATGCATGGAACGGCCTTACTACGCAGGCTCGATGCCCAGGCCAGTGTCCACTTTCAGCGTTACCTGGATCAATTTACCGGCCAAAACTTCATTAAGGAAACCTACCAAAAAATGGCTTGGTCAGCCCTTATCCACGGAGATCAAATTGGCTATCAATTGCATATGCAGTCTTGTATGCGGCAGGGTTACCTACTGACGGGCAGCGACGAAAGTGCCCAACGAGAAGCCGAAACCGGGACAATACCCAATGTAGATCTACTGAAGGGACGCCTCCTATTTGACGGAGGGTACTACCAGCAGGCTCACCAGCAATTGAGTCTTTTGGGAGAACAGCATTTCCATTCTGACACAGAAAAAGTGGAATACTGGTACCGCTTAGGTCGGGTACAACAAGAACGCCAGCAGCACCAACAAGCCTTAACTTTATTCCAAAAAGCAATAGACCGGGGGCAGTACTTACCCGATTACTACGCCTGCCGCGCGGCTTTGGAAGCAGGCCATATTTACGAGCATCTGGGACAGAACCAGAAAGCCAAAGAGTACTTCAACCGCTGCTTAGACATCAAGCCGGAAGAACATCGATCTGCTTTACATCAGGCCGCCAAAGCAGGCCTCAACCGCCTATCGTCGTAGAATATTCCCTTCTTGCCCAAACCAGCGTACACATAGACCAATACCAATGCCAGCGAAGGCCAGTAAAGACAGAAAAACGACCGCTAGTAAGCCAAAGTCGATGGTTCCAGCGATGACTTCCCGCGAAGCGAGCCCCACATTTACAACCGGAATAATAGCCGTAGCCATATTGAGCTGTATAGTAGGTACGGATGCAATAACGGCCAGTGGTAGAATGACGACAATCAGCATGGGCTGTATTAGAGATTGGGCCTCTTTGAAAGAACGGGCGTAGATGGAGGCGGGAATGAGTATACCAGCAAAGAAAAAAGTCAAAGGGATGATCATGAGAATCAACAGACTGACAGAACTCGGGTTTAGGATTTGCAGTAATACGTTCTTAAAAGCATCCGGTACTTCGGGGTTAAACTTCAAGGCAAGGTAAATACCCAGAATGGCCAATCCTCCGGACAAAACCCCCGACAGTGCCACCGTCAGCATTTTTCCTAAAAGGATTTGTAACCGATGGGCGGGTACGGTCAGAATGGTTTCCAGCGTACCACGCTCCTTTTCTCCCGTAAATAAATCGATAGCCGGATACATGGCCCCAACCAAACTAAAGAGGACAAAGATGTAGGGCAGGAAGCCCCCCACCATTTTTCCCAGTGATTCACGTTGGGTGTAGACATCTACTTCCTCCATTTGGGTAGGTGTAATATTCGCCATGGTGGCTCCGATGGAATCTAGGCGCAGATTCAATACTTTCCCATTGTACGAATCGAGGGTATTGCGGAAACGATCAAGTGGAATAGGATTGGTTGAATTATGATATACAGAGACTTTACCGGTGTTCCCATCCCGAATTTGCTCGTCGAAGGCTTCATCGAGAATTACCCCCAGATCCAGGCTGTCTTCCCGGACTAGATCTTTATAGGCAAAGGGTTCGATATCTGTATACAACTGTACGTCCTGCCGCAGAGCCAGTAATTTTACTAAATCCGCTCCCTGTCCATTATCGGTGAGGGCGATTCGCAGTTTCTTTTCGCGTTGGCTATCCATTTGGGAGGTCGAAACAGTGGCAGTGACCGTTATCAAGACCGGAATCAGGACCAGCGGCATCAGGATCATAGTCATTAGGGTACGACGATCCCGGAGGGTGTCCAACATTTCTTTTTGGAAGATGGTCCAGATATTCTTCATTGCAGGTTTTTTAGACAGCAGAGGGAAGAGAAACCTTCCGGGTCTAATTTAGCATTTCTGAACCGAAGCACGGTTTTTATTCGGCAGCATCTTTTTGGAGCTGATCGACTTGACTTTGTAAGCGTTGCACCAAAAGATCCGTAATACGGCGACGGAGCTCCGCTTCTTCGCCCTGATAACGTTCGTATTCCTCGTGTGTAAAAAGGCCAATGACCATTCCTAGTAAGAGTGCTTTGAAGCGCAGATCTTTACGTACAGCGTGCTCGATGTATTGGAGCTGGTCTTTAGGGGACAGGTTCCAGAATTGCCCTTTCCGTTGAAACACATAGTGCCGAAAAGCCTGGATAAGCAGGTTGTTTTGAAACTTTAAGATTGGGCGCAGAGTGGTATTCTGAAAGAGTTCATGATTGCCCGTTTGTTGAGAATGAACGACGGGTATATCTGGACGGAGATCAAGAAGCGGCTTAGAGCGCATGGGTGAATCCTTTTTTTCGCGTTTGGGGACGAAAAACGAATAATTATCCTTTACAAATTGTTCGCAATTATGGCAGTTTTTACCAATTATCCATATATTTGCGTCCGCTTTGGCGCGGTAGCTCAGCTGGTTAGAGCGCAGGATTCATAATCCTGAGGTCGGGAGTTCAAGT
>JBCDIO010000675.1:0-2936 GCA_038748815.1 Bacteroidota bacterium | reverse complement strand
GTTGGTTTCCGGGGAGGAATGTACATGGCTTCTGCCGATGAAATCTACTTGACGATTCACGGAAAGGGAGGACATGGGGCTTTACCGCAAGAATGTATTGATCCCATCGTTATATCCGCTCAGGTTATCACGGCACTACAGCAATTAGTTAGTCGTCGGGCCAACCCAACGGTGCCTTCGGTCCTTACTTTTGGAAAGATCGCTTCGGATGGCGGAACTACCAATGTTATTCCAAATGCGGTTTCCCTGATGGGAACCTTTCGTACAATGAACGAAAAGTGGCGGAGCGAAGCTCATGAACTCATGGAAAAATTGGTACACTCGATTGTAGAAGGGATGGGTGGACAAGCCGATCTAAACATCGTAAAAGGCTATCCATTTTTGATCAACGACCCAGATCTTACCGCTTCGGCCCAATCCGCCGCAGAAGATTTTTTAGGAGTCGAACAGGTGATTGAGTTGCCCATTCGCATGACCGCTGAGGACTTCTCCTACTATTCTCAAAGAATTCCAGCCTGCTTTTATCGTTTAGGTACGGGCAACAAAGCGATGGGAATTACCTCACCGGTACATACTACTACCTTCGATATCGATGAGTCGAGCTTAGAATTGAGTATCGGCACTATGGCATGGTTAGCTTTGCAGGCGCTAAAGAATGAATAATTTCTATATATTACACAGGCTGATTTATCAAATAGTCTAGGATTCTGTCATCCCCCCGGACAGATCGATCGGAGAGTACTGGTAGTATGGCTTGGTTTTTGTAATCATACCTATGCACATACAACCGTCAATTTTCAATCGGGAGTAATACTCCAATAAGCACCGGGAACAATGGCAAAAATCTTAATCGTTGACGACGAACAGAGTATCCGTAAGACGCTACGGGAAATTCTGGAATTTGAAAAGTATCAAGTAGAAGAGGCCAGGGATGGAATGGAAGCTTTGGTCAAGATCAAGTCGGGAAAGTTTGATGTCGTTCTTTTAGATATCAAAATGCCCAAAATGGATGGCATGGAAACCCTGGAACGGGTTCGATTGATGGCTCCGGATACACCGGTGATCATGATTTCGGGGCATGCCAATATCGATGGGGCCGTGGAGGCAGTAAAAAAAGGAGCCTTCGACTTTATTTCAAAACCGCCTGATCTGAATCGCCTGTTGATTACCCTGCGCAACGCCATGGATAAATCCAGTTTGATCACGGAGACCAAAGTGCTCAAACGGCGAGTTAAGAAAAAAGCACAAGTCGATATAATTGGTTTGTCCGAGGGTATCGCTCGGGTAAAGGAAACCATCGAGCGAGTAGCACCGATTGATGCACGGGTGTTGATTACGGGGGCAAACGGTACGGGTAAAGAACTAGTGGCGCGTTGGATTCATGAGAAATCCGCCCGACGGGAAGCTTCTCTGGTAGAGGTAAACTGTGCTGCTATTCCCTCGGAATTAATCGAAAGTGAGCTGTTTGGTCACGAAAAAGGCTCGTTCACTTCGGCTCATAAACAACGGATCGGTAAGTTTGAGCAGGCCAACGGAGGAACCCTGTTCTTGGATGAGATCGGCGATATGAGCCTTTCTGCGCAAGCAAAAGTCCTTCGGGCTTTGCAAGAGAACCGAATCACTAGAGTGGGGGGAGATAAAGAAATTCAAGTGGATGTGCGGGTACTAGCCGCTACGAATAAGAATCTAAGACGAGAGATTGCCGCCGGCCGCTTCCGGGAAGATTTATACCACCGTCTCTGTGTTATCCACATTGAAGTGCCCAGTCTCAATGAACGCCGTGACGACATTCCTTTGCTCATTGAGCACTTTTTACAACAAATTTGTGCAGAATACGGGCAAGCCACAAAAGAAATCTCGAATATGGCCGTTGTTGCTTTGCAGCAAGTCAATTGGACTGGTAATATCCGCGAACTTCGCAACGTGGTCGAACGTTTAGTAATACTCAGCAACGATCGAATTGAAGAAGAAGATGTTCAACAGCATGTACTGCGTACCAGTACATCCGGAAGTGACCCATTATTCGGACTCTTTGAACGCTTCGATGATCTACCAGCCTTGCAGGCATTTATCGCCGAAGAATATCGAAAATTACACCAAGTATGAATGAACCTAAATCTTTGAATGAACTAAAACACACCCCAAGAAAATGGGATAGTCTGAAAGGAGAAAACTCCTGGACCATGTTCAAAGTGCTCTCCGAAATGGTGGAGGGTTTTGAAAAATTGAACCAAATAGGACCTTGTGTTTCGATCTTTGGATCGGCCCGCACCAAACCAGAAGACAAGTATTATCAATTAGCCGTAGATACTGCTAGTAGCCTGATCGAAGCCGGTTTTGGAGTGATCACCGGTGGTGGCCCTGGCATTATGGAAGCTGGAAATAAAGGGGCTCATTTAGCAAATGGAACCTCCGTTGGATTAAACATTGATCTACCTTTTGAGCAAAGCCACAATCCGTATATCGACTTTGATAAAAACCTAAATCACCGCTACTTTTTCATCCGTAAGGTGATGTTCGTGAAATACGCCCAGGCCTTTATCGCTATGCCCGGTGGTTTTGGAACCTTGGATGAGCTGTTCGAGGTACTAACCCTGATTCAAACCAAGAAAATTAGTCGAGTACCGACCATCTTAGTTGGTAAAGAATTCTGGGGCGGTTTACACGGTTGGATCCAGGAAACCCTATTAGATAAGTTCAGTAATATTAGTCCGCCGGATATGGATTTAATCCCAATTGTGGATACTCCAGCGGAAGTCATCAAAATTATCAACGACTTTTACTCCGATCAAGAGTTACATCAGATCAAACCCAACTACGAATTGTAGTTTGGTTTGTCTAAGCGATAAAAGGCTGCTTCATTATAGGATGGGGCAGCCTTTTTTAATGAGAAAAGTTCTACTCCAAAAACTCCCAGGCAATACCAAAGCGCAGCC
>JBCDIO010000674.1:0-2971 GCA_038748815.1 Bacteroidota bacterium | reverse complement strand
GATCCATTTCAACCGCTTGACGAGCCCCTATACGATGGAACTCAAAACAATTGGGTCTATGAATCAATGGATTTAACCGATTATATTGGCCAGGATATCCATATTCAATTTGCTTTATTAGCGGACGGTGGAGTCACCGAGGATGGCTTTTATTTCGATGATCTACAAGTGGGTATTTACGAAGAAGGAGACTCCATCTCCAATGTGCAGTCCGTACTAATGGCCGATTGGGTCGAGGTTTACCCTAACCCTGTACAAACCGATCTTGCGGTGAAAATTGCCAACCAAGAAATTGGTGACCTGAGTAAGAGCCCCGTGCGTTTTCGGATGTATAATACCCTTGGGGTTACCGTATTAGAACGATCTTTAAACCAGCGAATCACGGAGATTTCCATGTCCCCACTAGCTAATGGACTATATTGGTACCAAATAGAGCACGACGGGATTTGGAGCCAAGCCCAGCGGTTGAGCATTCAACGTTAACGAGATTTAGGAGTCTTGATCAAACTTTTCGTAGATCGAATTTTGGCTTTTGAATTCTGGCACTAGGGCTTTAACCGCCCGCACCATGCGCTCCTCGTTCTGTTCTTTGATCAGTTCGAGGAGCGCATCTATTTTGGCGGCTACTTCAGTGAAAGGGTACTCTCGGACCTTGGCAATCATAATCTTCTTATGGTGCGTTGGTAAGGTTGTTTCCGCCTGATTTAGCAACTCCTCGTACAGTTTTTCTCCTGGCCGCAAGCCGGTAAAAGTGATATGAATATCTTTCCCCAGTTGAAGCCCCGAAAGGCGAATCATTCTTTTGGCAAGATCTAATATTTTAATAGACTTACCCATATCAAATACAAAGATCTCCCCACCCTTACCCATGGCTCCAGCTTCCATAACTAGCTGACAAGCTTCTGGAATCGTCATAAAATAGCGGGTCATTTCAGGATGGGTAATCGTAAGGGGACCTCCACTGCGGATTTGCTTCTTAAACAAAGGGATCACACTTCCGTTGGAACCAAGTACATTCCCAAAGCGGGTGGTTACAAACTTGGGGGACTTTTTCGCTTGTGCGAGGGATCGGTCAAGCGATTGAACATAGATTTCGGCAATCCGCTTCGAGGCTCCCATCACACTGGACGGATTCACGGCCTTATCCGTACTCACTAATACGAACTTTTTGCTGTTATACCGTTGGGCCAGATCAGCCAACACCTTGGTTCCCCAAACGTTTGTCAAAACGGCCTCACTCGGATGGTTTTCCATCATTGGGACGTGTTTGTAAGCGGCGGCATGGTAAATTACTTCTGGCTGATGTTGTTCGAAAATACGTTCCATCGACCATTGATTCCGGACATCACCAAGCATAATTTCAAAGTTGCTAAACTGGTGTTTACTTCGAAGGCTAAGTTCAATCTCATACAAAGGGGTTTCAGCTTGATCGAGGAGAATCAGTTTCTTAGGGTGATATTGAATAACCTGACGAACTAGCTCACTGCCGATGGATCCCGCTGCACCGGTAATCAGAACGACCTTGGCCCGAATTTGGGCCTCAATCTCGGCCTGGTCTAATTGAATCGGATCCCGTTCCAACAGATCTTCGATACGAACCTTACGGATTTGACTAAAACTCAATTCTCCATTAATCCACTGAGACACTGGGGGAATATTCAACACTTTAACCTGGTGTTCTAAGCATACTTCAACGACTGATTGTCTACGGTCGGCAGGAACTGCCATGGTTGAGAAAATCAACATTTCCGGGCGATGCTCCTTTAGTAAGCTAGATAGGGATTCCCGAGCGTAGACTTCAATGCCCAGCAGGCGTTTGCTTTGTAGTTGTTCGTTATCATCGATAAAGGCAGCGATCGAATAGCTGGCAGCAATATCTTTTTCTAACACATTCTTCACCACTACTCCTGCTGCTCCAGCACCATAAACGATGACCGATTTTGTCTCCGATTGTGGCGTAGCTAGCTCCCAGTACAATACTTTGACAAGCCCACGGTAGCCAGTTAGTAAGAAGCCAGAGACCAAGAACTCAATGATCAGAATAGAATAGGGAAGAATGTAATGGTTCGTTTGCCAGAAAACGATAGGATTCAGCACGATGGCGAATGCCAATGACCAGACCATTAGGGATAAGAATATACGCTGGGCGTCTTCCAGTCCAGTATGGAAAATGATCCCTGTGTATGTTTTAAATAGAAAGAAGGTGAGGATACGGATACCTAGCAATAGAATCGGGCCAGTTGGAAAATGCACGTAGTCTACGGCCTCTACTTCGAAGTTGAACCGTAAGAGATGCGCAAGTACGATAGAAAAAGCAACAATACCAGCATCTAGGACCAATATGCTCCAACGCGATATATTCACAAAATTCGATTGTTTCTTCAGGCTTTGGCCTAGGATTGGTTGTTCGAGGAACCATAAAGGTACCAATTCCCTAGGAGTTATGGCTTGGAGGAGGAGCCAGTAAGAATGAAAAATACCCTGCCCGACGAAGTCAGACAGGGTATTTAGGTTTCCTTGGCTCTTGGAAGCCTATAGCGCGAAGCTTTCTCCACAACCGCAGGTTCTTGCTGCGTTTGGATTATTGAAGAAGAAGCCCTTACCATTTAGACCTCCAGAAAACTCTAGGGTCGTGTTGCATAAGTAAAGGAAAGATTTTAGATCCGTTACTACTTTTACTCCATTGTCTTCGAAAACCTGATCATTGGGTTGAGACTCATTATCAAAATCCATCTGATAGGTTAGACCAGAACATCCTCCGCTCGTGACCGTGACTCGGATAAAGAAGTCTTCGGTTAGTTTTTGAGTAACTTTGATCTCGTCAATCTTTGACTTTGCGCTTTCTGCTACAAAAAGCATATAAGTGTCTTTAATTAGTGTTTGGCGGCCAAGTTTTCTTCCTCGACAGCGATTCCATTTTTCTCTTGGTAATCACGGATAGCTGCTTTGATTGCATCTTCCGCAAGTACTG
>JBCDIO010000673.1:0-2972 GCA_038748815.1 Bacteroidota bacterium | reverse complement strand
TTGCCGTCGTTAGAAATCACACTATGTATCAAAAAAATCCTAATCTTTCCTTGACTTAACCATAGGAAACTCGTAGACGTAGGCAAGGCCTCCCACCTTACTGGTTTTCAAAAATGTGCCTTTAGAAATTCTTTCGTTCAGTAGTATATGAAGAGCATACGCTCTATTGGAAGCTGATTCGCAGGATCGAATACAAGGAATAATCCTCAAGCTTCCTTTTTATTACCAAGGGCTTGTTTTATTAGCTAAAGATTTTCGCAAAAATTTAGTTACCATTGCGTCTACGCCCCGAGCACTCGGGGTAAGGTCTTGTAGACGTATTAGGTACCACCATTCGCTAACTCATCGTTTACCATGATGCCCATTGGACAACTTATCCTAATTCCGGCTCCCCTAGGAGAAGGAGGAGAGAATGTAATGCCAGCATATGTGTTGGCTGAGATTCATCAATTACGGTTCTTAATTGCCGAGCGAGCAAAAACGGCAAGAGCTTACCTCAAGTCGGTCAGCTATCCCATTCCGTTTTCCGAATTGGAGATCTTTGAATTGAATAAGCGAACACCCATCGAAGAATTACCGCAAATGCTGGAGCCAATTCGCCAGGGACATAATATCGGTTTACTGTCAGAAGCGGGCTGTCCAGGAGTTGCGGATCCCGGAGCAGTCATCGTAGAACTTGCCCACCGAGAAGGAATTACTATAGCTCCCCTCGTGGGGCCATCCTCCATCTTATTAGCCCTCATGGGCAGTGGAATGAACGGGCAACGCTTCTGTTTTCATGGATACCTTTCTCCTAAAAAGCCGGAACTTAGTCGGCAGCTAAAAAAATTGGAACAAGAATCAGGACAGCTCGACCAAACCCAACTTTTCATCGAGACTCCTTATCGAAACCAATCATTTATGGAGACCGCACTCCAAAGCCTACAAGGTAAAACCCGCCTAGGCATCGCAGCTGATCTTACCCTTCCCACGGAATATATTCGGACCCTGACCGTTCAGCAATGGAAGAAAAGTGGCTGGCCGAATTTGCATAAACGCCCCGCCATTTTTTTAATCTACGCCCGCTAAAAATATCATGATCGATTGCTGATCTTAGTCGGTAAAGGAGCCCCTCAAAAATGAAATTGGCGTGGCTTTCATCCCTTCCCGAAAGCAATAATGCTTGATTATTTCTCCGTACAAAAAGAAAGCTTGGTAAGCGTAATGGCTTGGTTTTCCTGCGGATAGCCTATTTGGAGTCAGTTTCGAAAGCGAAAACAGTCCCCTTTTTGCAGGGGTAAGGCTGAAAAACCAGACGTCTATTCTTTGCTGAAGGAGTATTTGTAGCAATCGAGTTAGCAAAAAAGAGACTAGTACTTTGTTACCTAAGTAAATGAATATTTTGACCGAGAATATTTTTGTGCAGATCAAGGCGCGACGGAGCATCGTAGCCATAGCTACGAAGGCGAGTACGTAACGATGAGCTGGGCAAAAAGAACCCGTCAAAATGTTTAGAAATTTAGGTTACAAAGTACTAGGTAGCTCAATGATAAGACTCTACATAAATTCCAAACAGATCGACTACAAGAAAAGAACCCCTTTAATCAGAACAATTGATGAGGCTTGTCTTTTAATTTAGAGGGAAAGACGTACGATCCTTCTTTTTTATGCGTTTGATTGATGAAAAATGCCTAATGTATCAGGGATATTGCTCGAAATCGGCCATGTTGACCGAAAAAAAAGAAGCAATTACGGTTCGATACGCTTTGAGCGTATAACTTTGTGGCCCCAAAGGCTTTGCCTTAGCTCTTTTCAATTACCCATCAACCGGTTTGATTGATCGAACCTAACAAAACAGCAACCACGGTATGGCTCGTTTATTAGTGTTATCATTTGTTCTTTTGCTTGGTTCTCTAACTGCTTCGGCACAGTATGGCTGGGAAGCCGGAGGCTGGGCAGGCGTTTCCTATTATTTTGGGGACTTGAATACCAATTTTCGCCTCAATCGCCCAGCTTTGGCAGGAGGAATCAATGCCCGCTACAACTTTAATAAACGTTTGTGTATGAAACTTGCCGCTAGTTACGGACAGGTTTCAGCCGATGATGCAGAATCGGAAAATACCTTTGAACGGGCCCGGAACTTAAACTTTCAAAGTGACATCATTGATGGTACTGCGCAGTTTGAATTCAACTTCTTTACGTACACTCACGGGAGTAAAGATGAATTTTATACACCATATCTTTTTGCTGGACTTTCGGTTTTTCATGTTAACCCTCAAACAGAATTCGACGGTGATCTCGTTGACTTGCGTGCGTTGGGCACCGAAGGACAGTTCAAAGGCGAAGAATACTCACAGGTCAGTGCCGCTCTGGCTTACGGGGCCGGTATGAAAATTGACTTGAATTACCGTTGGAGCATTAATGTAGAAATTAGTGCCCGTCGCTTAAGGACGGATTATCTGGATGACGTATCTACCGTATACCCAGATTTAGATGATTTGGCCCGCGCTCGCGGAGCCGACGCAGCAGCTCTTTCCGATCGCTCTATCTTAATCGAAGGGGTAAATGATACAAGTATTGGTGAGCCCGGTCGTCAGCGCGGAAACAGCGAAGACAATGACTCTTTTGTTTTTGTTGGTGTAAGCTTTATGTATTACTTCGGAGACTTGCGTTGCCCACCGTACAGCCAACGCTAGAATTGTACTCGAACCAGTTTTAGCCGATTCTTCCGTTCACTAGGAATCAATACCTCATTAGCACCTACTTGAATTCCATCCTTGATACGAAGCTGTAATTGTTGGCTTTCGGTATTAAGAACGGCGTTTCTATCTACCTCACCAGAACCATTGATTTCATACTCGAAAACGGTATTCTCATACTTGATTTCATCGTTGTATAGCATTCTCAAGGCCGTTGGTGTTTTTAGAAGTAGATAAGAAGAGAAAACCGCATCATCATCTTGAGAATATTGACGTTTGTACAGAATACTCTCC
>JBCDIO010000672.1:0-2978 GCA_038748815.1 Bacteroidota bacterium | reverse complement strand
CCTTGTGGTAATAGCTGCAATCTTAGGTTTTGGATTTTTCCTACAATTCTTCCGAAATCCCAAAAGGACTATTCCTCAGGCATCGGAAGAATTGGTCTATGCCCCCGCCGATGGCAAAGTAGTCGTAATTGAGGAGGTTGTGGAAACCGAATTCTTTAAAGCTCCAAGACGGCAAGTTTCCATTTTTATGTCTCCTACAAATGTGCACGTCAATCGTAGTCCGGTAGGGGGACAGATTGAATACGTAAAATATCACCCCGGGCGATACCTAGTAGCCTGGCATCCTAAATCATCGACTGATAACGAGCGAAATACGGTAGTTTATAACACCGGAAAACACCAGGTTCTTATCCGGCAAATAGCGGGGGCCGTAGCCCGAAGAATCAAGTGCTACGTACAACCTCAACAGCAGGTTGAACAAGGGCAAGAAATGGGTTTTATTAAATTTGGAAGTAGAGTGGATCTGTTCTTACCACTAGACGCCGAGATTATCGCTAAAATGGATACCGCCGTGCAAGGTAACATCGACGTTATTGCAAAACTTCCTGCCAAATAACATCACCTTTCGGGTTGATGTAGGTCCAGGCACCCCGCTCTAAGACAAGGGCCAAGTTATCTCTAAAGGGTTCCGCATAGTCGTACTTTGGACTCAGAGCCCATTCACCGGCTCGATCAATAAAACCCCAGCGGTTTTGTTTTTGTACCGGAGCCAGCCCATCGGAAAAATACCCGGCATCTTCAAATCGGGGTCGTACGATCCATTCTCCTTCCGGATCAATAAATCCGTAGCGGCCATTCAACTCAACGAGGGCTACCCCTTCGGAGAAATCGCCACAGAAATCGAATTTAGGGGGAATGCGAAAACTGCCATCCCGATGCAGAAAACCGTATAATCCTTCTTGCTTCACAACGACCTGTTGTTCGATAAATTCGGGAACATGCTGCCCATCTTCCCAGTCAAATTGCGGCTCTAAAATCCAATTACCCTCTCGATCGATCAGGCCCCACTGCTCATCAACCACTACAACCGCCCAGTCTTGCTTAAAGGAAAAAGCTAGATCAAAAGCGGGTTTGATAGCCACCGAGCCTTCTTGATCAATATAGCCCCAATGATTCTGTAGACAAACGGCAGCCAATCCACTACGGAAGCCCTGGGCTTTTTCAAAGACCGGTGGAAGCATCCATTTCCCTTCGCGGTTAATGTAGCCGTATTGTCCCGATTGAGCTACGGCAGCTACACCCTCATTGAAGTCGGTTGCGTCTTCAAAGTCGAGCTCTATGGCCAAATTACCTCGCATATCTAAATAACCCCAGCGGCGGACTAACTGCGCACGAGCCAGTCCTTCTTCAAAGAATCCAACGAAGTTGTAAAGGCGTTTTAGTAAAAGCCGACCCTGGGTGTCCATGTGGACTAGCCGGTTATTGAAGCGCACCCGGCTAAAGCCATTGTAAAAGGGCTCTGCTTCGAGATACTGCGGCTCTATGACCACACTCCCGAAGGCATCCATGAACCCAAACTTTCGGTTTTCCCGGACTTTAAATAAGGCTTCCTGCATACAAAATCGGCTAGTTGCGAGGATTTAATAGGAGCGTAAAGGTACATTCTGCCACTTAAAAAAATAGCCCAGAACAAGAAATACTAACTGGGACGCCTAGCCATTGGAAACCATTGGATAAACAAAGCAGCAATACCAGCTTTCAGGAAAGTACCTGGTAAAACCCTAATAAAACCAGCCTCTAAGGCTGTTTCCCAGCCAATAAAGCTAGCAAGCCAAGGCACCCCAACAACTAACAGCACTGCCGTCGCTAGTAACATGGCCCAGAAACTACTCCACCAAGAGCGGCCCCAAGTACCCCAGCATAAATAGCCACTCAAAATGGCCGCCGGAACGAATCCCCATAAGTAGCCCCCCGTAGCCCCCATCAAAACATCCCAGCCAGCATTAAATCCAGCAAAAACGGGGATACCAATAGACCCCAACAGCAGGTATAATAACACGGCTAGCAGGCCATTACGAGGTCCAAACCAAGCTCCCGCCAGAAGTACCCCCAACGATTGACCCGTTATGGGGATCATATCTTCGCCAATTGGAATTTCAACCCGCACTAGAGCACCGAGCGTGATCATAGCCGCTCCAATTATCCAATAGAAAATATCTAAGTATCGCATGAATCATCGATTTCGTTGACGCCTTAATAAGTACTCTGGGCGTATACTTGCCGGATTCTGCCAGCGTTCGATTTGCAGTAGAACATCGTCGTCTCCTGCTTCCTGCAAACTTCGTAAAAAAGTCTGCCAATCCTTTTCCAATAGCAAAAAGGTTTGGGTACCGATGCGGTAAACCGCTGTCTCGGGCAGATAATAGGCTAGATCATTCCCCCAAGGTCCCCTGGCCAAACGATATAATTGGTCTGCATCTATGGAGTACTCCGGTAACCAAGGCATCACATCCCATCCAAAGCGAAAGGTCCAATATTCGGCGATCCCTTTGGGAGCTATGATCAAAGCAGGCGATCGATGGGGCGGTTGCTTTTCAAACCAAGACTGCGCCAAGCGGCCCATCCGTCCGTAGTACTGATAAGGTGGATCAAAACTCCCTTGATAAGCGGATCTGGAGAAGAGGCTGAACAGTAAAAAGAAGCCACCAATAATTACGGAGAATTTGACTGGAATCCGATTGATCATTGGGCCTACTGCTAGTACGGAAAAAACCGGCAACCATAAGCCTAAGCGTAAGCCTACCTACCACGTATACAAGATCCAAAATGGCCAGACCGAAAGCCCCCAAATCATCAGGACGATTCCGTGTATCCAGGACTTCACCCCCATTCTGAAAATAGCTATGACTATAGAAAGGAGGATTAAAGAGTGGAGGCCTATTTCGAGCCACCACCAATTGGACAATTCGAAACTTTTAGAAAAATAGGTACCTACGCTATACGGAATCCATTGGGGAGAAGCCTGCCAAAACTGATGT
>JBCDIO010000671.1:0-2993 GCA_038748815.1 Bacteroidota bacterium | reverse complement strand
TTTAACTTAAGTCCCCGATCAAAACGCCCAATTAAACGATCCATTGGAAACCAGATCGGATTGATTGAAAGGAGCTTTCCATTCTTATTTTGAAAAACCAAAGGATGAACTTGGTCCGGTGTATCAAAGCGCTTCCCGTACCAGCCAACCTCTTCTAATAAACCTTCCATCGAATGCCCCGTTAGTACTTCTTTACCAATCCAACGTCCCCGCATTTCGTCTAATGGCAAGGCTGCTAAGGTGTCGAAATAGGCTACAACCACTTCTTTTTTCAAGTACTTTTTCGCGTAGACGCGGTCCAGGATTTCTTCGGCTTGTACAGTCACTTATTTTATTTTACAAGATTATTGAGAATGATCTCAGAGGCCATAAAGATGGTTCTATAAGCCTGTTTTTTCAACATTTCTACGTCAAAAAAGGAATTATACCCGAAGCAAAGTAGTTTGAGCATTTAGCGCGAAGTTAATATGCTTATCAACAAGGCATGAAGGCGCCTTTCCACAGGATAAACCACGAGATAGTTTGAGTAAGGGAACCAAATAGCGAGTGGGTAGCCGTCCAACAGCCGCCCCGAGTACTCGGGGTCGTAGACAGTACTCAAATCAGACACTTCGCTGATTGTTATTCTGAGCTCTATAATAAAAGCTGCTTGATCCTGATAATACTTATTGCACCACTACCTTAAACAGGTCTCGAGCCTCCTCACAAACCAACTCCACGATATACATACCGGAGGTCAATAACTGACTTTCCAATACGGCAGGAATCTCATCTGTTTCCAAGAAGAGTCGATGAAAAACCCGTCGACCATCCATGGAATATATGGACCAAGCCGTTAGATACGGCCAAGCCTCCTCACTCCAAATCCGGAGGCTACCATCCAAAACTGGATTTGGAATTGTTGCTGATGTATTCTGAAAACAGCTTGGATCATTAAAGGCATCGGCACAGTCTTTTACTTTAGATTTAAAGGTCGATAAAGACATTAACTCGGATTGCTCACCATCGACCCAGGCGTGTACGTTCCCATCCTCCACGAAAAGCATAAAGGACGAGCAAATATTAGGGTAGTATTCGGTTAGATCCTCCTTCAAAGAATCCGGATTCATAATCCCTTCCGTTATGGCATCCCCAACCACCCATATCACGCGTTGATTAGACACCGATTGTTCCGGATTAAAGTAAAAGTCGCAAGCGGCGGTATTCCCATTGCCATAAAACTTGATAGTCTTACTGATATCCTGATCACCAACAATTACGTCTTCTACCTTTAGGTAGGAAGCCGCCGCATACCCTGGATAGTCCTGATAATCGACCAGACGGCCCATGACAATTAACTCAAAGGTGGGCTGTTCGATCCATTCGCAAATCGACAAACCGCCACAACTACAAGCCCAGCCACCGTAGCTAATCAAGCAGGCAACCAATAGGGAGGAAAAACGGGCAAACCAATATGAATTATGCATGGTAATCTTCCTTTATTTGTGAGGATAGACTCTCCGGCAAGTGACATCGGTTGGGTAAAGCGATTATTTCTCCGCGAGATATTGGTGGATAGCGGCAAAGTCTAATCGCCCCAACCCACTTTGCTTTGCTTCAGCAAAGAGTTCCTTCGTAAGGTTGGCCAAATACAAGGGTTGCTCGTACTCATAGGCGGTCAGACTGAGTAAGTGTAGATCTTTATGCATCCACTCTAAGGGAAACTGAACTTCGTAGTCAGCCGCCCGAATCATCTCTGCCTTAGCTTTAGTAAAGGGGGCAGCGACTACCAAATTAGGGAGTGCGTTGAGTAAAAAATCTCGGGCTAAGCCCATTTTTTCTCCCAGCAATAGGGTTTCAGAAAAGAGGAGCATCGACTGGGCGAGCATTCCATTGACCAGCATTTTGAACTTCGCTCCAAACCCCTGATCACCAACCCGCAATACTTTACGGCCCATATGCTCCATCAGCCCTTGGGCCTCTTTCAGATCTTCTTCAGCACCTCCGACAAAAAATACCAACTCGCCCTTTTCTGCGTGGGGCTTGGTACCGGCAACCGGTGCGTCCAAAAACCGTACACCATGGGTTTCGGCTGCGGCCCCCATTCTGACAGAGAAGGCTGGATGTGCGGTGCTGCAATCAACCCAGAGCGCCTTTTTCCGCATACTAGTCAAGAATCCTTCCTTTCCTAAAGCCACCGTTTCGACGACTTCCGGAGTAGAGAGCATCGTAAAAACAATATCCGCCGAAGCTACGGCCTCCTTAGCGGTGGAAGCAGCTTTAGCTCCCTTGGCGGTAAGTTCCTCCACCGGTTCTTTCGAGCGGTTAAAAACGGTAAGATCGATCCCTTGAGCTAACAAATTATGAGCCATGCGCTTACCCATGATGCCCAGACCAATGAACGTTACTTTTACTTGCATTGCTTTTTTCTAGCAAGGTAGCTTGGCTTGGCGATACGATTTATCCCAAATGGTTCAGAATGACAATTTTCGATCAGGAAAGTGGAATTTGTCCCAGATCTCCGCGTTGCCCGGGCGTATAGCCGAAGTGTTTTTTATACGCAGCGATGAAGTGGGAAGTGTGTTCGTAGCCGACAGCCAATGCTGCTTGACTAACCGAGTATTCTTTTTCCGTCAAATACTCCTGCGCTTTTTGCAGGCGGCGAGCAATGATCCAACGCCGCGGAGTTTGTCCAAACTTAGCTTTAAACTCCCGACGGAAAGTAGAAACACTCCGACCACTGAGATAGGCGTAGTCTTCAATGGTAAATGGTTTATCGTAATTCGCCTCCAGGAATTGCAGTAATCCTTTAGGTTGCAGCTCTTGAAAGCCGCGCAAATGATCCCATAAACGGACAGTAGGCTGGGCAGAGGCCAGTAACTGGAAGAAGCCGAAGATCCGTTCTTCAAAAAAAGCACCATCTAAATGAGGTAACCGTTCTTGCCACTGTTTTAGCTCCTGCCAGAAGACCGCTAAATCGATCTCAGGACGCAAAGCGAGCAAGGGGAACTGCT
>JBCDIO010000670.1:0-2998 GCA_038748815.1 Bacteroidota bacterium | reverse complement strand
TGAAAAGCTGCAATGAAAAGGTACGCTCTAGATAGTCACCTATAAGGAGAAAAAGACTCTATGCCACACACCTGATTAAAACGTCCATCCAAACTTAAGATTCATCACCCGTAGCTCATCCAGAATATGACTGCCGGCAAGTGGCAGGTAGAATTGGGTGGTACGGACCCGTCCTTTCTTGGTGACCTCCGTATTGGTCCAGGTAATGCCCGCATTGAAGGATACCGAACCCCGTTCTACGGCATTGTTTAAGAAGGGTGTATTGACGGTTTCCTTGAACCCAAAGTAATACGGAGTAGCCGTCAAATAGAAGGAATTCCGATTTTTAGCCCGCAGCAAGGAATATCCCAAGCCGGCGTAGCTGATCAGATGCACTCCAAAATTAGATTGAATACTTCGGGTATCCAGACCTTGATTGTTGAGGGGCAACTGCACCCACTTATTCCGCAGGTCAATTCCGGCTAAGATGGTAAAAGGGTTGTCGACTGGACTGGTTTCAATATTGAGGAAAGCCCCCAGGTCCAAAGCGCCCACAAACAACATTTGTGGACTGACGGTAATACCCGCATTCCACTGAAATTCGGGATACGCTAGGCTCACTTCTTGAGCCCTGCCTACCGTCAGACTAGCAAAGAAGAGGTAGGAAAGAAATATGATCTTTTTCATGGGAAAAGAAATTCAAGGCCAGAAAATAAGAGTTCATCTCGGCTGCCGTAGTGGCTGCCAGCAACAATTTCACTACTCAACTCTACATTGGGATAATGATCCAGGAGAATTTGGACCCAACCTTCGAATCCATTCTGCATACCGAAGTCTTCTCGCTCTCCCATACCGATGAATACCTGAGCGGACTGTTCTTTGATGTCGGCCCGTCGTTCGGATTCAATTTGGAACATGTTGAAATCGCCCCACCACATGGCCGGAGAAAGTAGAAGATACCCCGAATAGAAATCGTTGTACTGACAGAACGCGTAAGCACCAGACATTCCTCCAAGAGAGTGGCCAATGAGTATCTTTCTGGCTTCCGGGTCAATTAGGCCAAGATTCAATAGCTCGTTCCATACCGTTGACTGTACAAAGGAATAATAGGCATCGGCCTCTCCTCCTTCTCCGTTACTTTCAATGGGCGTATAATCGCGAACCCGTTCATTTTCATCGGCCCATTGCACTTGTACAATAGCAATTGATTCTTCGATACCGAGGGCATCCAGTTGTTCAACAACGAGCGGAATTAGAGTGGTTGGATCTAAAACAAAGAGGACGTGGTCGCTGAGCCCCGATCCTCGCTGGAAGACCTGTAATTCGTATTGGTAGCCATTCTGGCTATTCGTCAAAGCTTGGGTAGCCACAAGTTCTTCCTCTACTTTTTGGCAACTGCCCAAGCAACCTAGCAGAAGGAGGACCACCATACTGAGGGGGAATCCTGTTTTCATGGTCATTGGTTTTATTGACCGGTAAAAAGGTCTATGATTCTGAAGATCAAAGGAACGAAAAGTTCAGGAGTAAATAACTACCTAAATGTGGTTAGAGGACGGATTCCATTGACCTTAATGCCCCATTCTTCGAGGTTAGCCACCTTTTTATGGTTGTTTGTTAAAAGGCGAATGGATGTGGGTTTGAGATATTGCAAAATCTTGGCAGCGGCCCCGTAAGAGCGGGCGTCTTTGGCAAAACCAGCCGCCTGATAAGCTTCGGCCTGAGGGACTCCCTCCCGTTTAAATCGGATGCTCTGTAGCAAAGCAAAATGTCCATTCCCTTTCCCTTCTTGGTCGAGTAGAATAATGACGCCTTGCCCCGCTTCTTGTATCCATTGCATGGATCGGTCCATCTCTTCTTGGCAGGTACACTCTACACTATTAAAGTAGTGACCGTAGATGCAAGAGGAGTGTACCCGGCAAAGGAGATCTTCTCCGTCTTTAACAGTACCAAAGGTCAGAGCGATGCTCTCTTTCTGGCCATCGTAAAAAAGGTGTTCTTGCCAAAGCCCGTAGCGGGTCTTCAGGTCGGTAGTTCCAAGTTCTATGATCATAATTATTCATCAATAAAAGCTGGATAAGCTTCGTTGTATCTACGTAAAGCATCAAAACTTAATTTTTTTCCTTTGCCCCAAGGAGCTGTGACTATCGTTCCAACTCCTACCAAACATACACCGAGACTCCCCCAATTAACCGGGCTTCCAACTTCCGTCGAATAAAAGATAAGTGCCCCAACTAGGAAAGTCCCTAGGCCAATGCCACTTTGTGTCCACCTTTGTCGATCCTTGCGATCAGCTGTTGTAAGTAAACTTCTTATTTCTTGATTGACCTCAGCAGCTTCTGGGACATCAAGCAGGATTAAGTCTCGCAAAAGGTTAACCCCATTCAGCTCGTAGATTTCTCCCAGTGGTTTAGAGTAGTAATAGGATTTTGTGGAGGAAAAAGAACCATCTGAAATCCTGGTAGATTGGGAGCGAAAAAAGATATTAAAGAGCCCTTCTTCTTCGCATTGAATTTTTTCGTGAGATCGAGGGGATGAATGGATATAGCCAAAAAGAACACTACTTGTTTTAACAAATTGTAATCGGGAAGGAACTATCTCTCCACCCTCCAGATCATAATATTTAGTGATCCATTTTTTCTCGTAGGTGAATTCTCCTTCTTGCAAAAGAGTCCCGTCCGTTAAGTACAAGTAAGGTCCAGCAGGATCAAAATTTTCAGGTAATTCATCTTGGGCCTGCGTAATAGAAAGGAAACTAAAAAAGGATAAAAGACTTAATAAAAAACTTTTCATGCGTATGTAATGGTCTACACAGAAACACCAACTCCTGCTGGAATCTTAGCATTTCTAGGGGTTAAAAAATCTAGGCGTGGATGAGCATAAATCTCAATCATCAAAAGCTACGCATTCTTCTTTTTTTATAAAAATATTTACCCGATCCATTCCCTAAAACAGTTGATCGATCTGAGTAGAATCAATCACTTGACAAAACTCTTTGTCCAGGTTAGCTAAGGTGGTATCG
>JBCDIO010000669.1:0-2998 GCA_038748815.1 Bacteroidota bacterium | reverse complement strand
TGATTATCTTTCATTCAATCATCTCAAAAGTGCTGTCTTGACTATTTCCCAAAACTTAAATACCGAATATTCTATCAACTTTTCAAAGAACTCTTTATTCTCGCTTTAATTTAGACTCACTACTTAATTACTCCAAAGTGATGCCTTTCCGGGAAGGCTTGGCGGCCGTACAGTCTATGGGGAAATACGGATTTATCAATAAGGCCGGGGAACTTGTCATTCCCTTTTCTTTTGATTCTGCCTTTGCTTTTTATGATGGTCTGGCGGTTGTCATGCAACAGGGAAAGATGGGAGCGATTAATACCGCTGGAGAGGTTGTGATTCCTTTTGAATACACCCTTTTAGATAATTTTCAAGGAGGTATTGCTAAAGCTCGGGCCAAGGGCGGTCGCTGGGGCTTGATCAACCAAGACCACGAAATCATGCTTCCTTTTGAGTATGAATCGATCGCACTTATGAGTCTGGATGGAGGTCACTTGGTTGCCAAGAAAGAAAAGGGGTATGGTATCATCAACCAAACTGGGGAAACGATAATTCCCTTTAACTACACGTCCATTCAGGGCAATTTTGGCGGGCGCTTTCTCGTGGTAGAACAAGCTGGGAAATTCGGTTTTTTGCGAGCCTCCGGAGTCGGACTGACACCCATGGAATACGATTACGCAAAGCCCTTTTCGGAGGGTTTAGCACTAGTGAAAAAAGCCGGTAAATTTGGGTTTATTGATGAGCAAGGATCCTTGATAATCCCACTGGAATATGATTACGCAACTTCTTTTTTCTATGGGATCACCAAAGTCCGCATCGGTACGGACTGGCGTTATTTAGATTTGAATGGTCAATGTATTCAAAACTGTCCCTCGGTAGAATAAATAAACATCCGAATGTTCATTATGCTAGCTTCCTGATACAACGCTTTCGGTATAGCGGACCCTCTTTTGCTATAGAGCGCAAAGGGTTTGCCATCTCAAATATTCAACCATGAATAAGCTAATCCTACTATGCCTTCTTCTAGGCACATCGCTTGTCTCTGCTCAGCGGGCAACTACCATTACGCACTCGGAGCACCACCCACAGATCGACGCTTACGTACAATCGGTAATCACTCAGGTTGGAATCCCTGGTCTGGCCGTGGCGGTAATAAAAGATAATCGTATCATCCATCAGCAAAACTATGGCTACGCGAACTTGGAGCATCAAGTTCCGGTTTCGGATGCCTCCATTTTTCGGGTTTATTCGCTGACCAAACCCATCGTTGCCGTGGGGGTTTTTCAATTGATGGAGAATGGAGATTTACGCTTAGAAGATAAGGTCTCCAAATACGTTCCGGACTTGCCGAAAGCATGGCAGGGAGTTCGTATTAAACACCTACTCTCTCATTCTGCCGGTCTTCCCGATATGGCGCCTATCCCCGATTTTCAAGACCTTACGGAAGAACAGGCGGTAGAAAAAGTGTTTGCCCTTCCGTGTCGATTTAAACCAGGAGAAGAATATGATTATAACCAAACAGGTTTCTGGTTATTGAAGCGGGTCATTGAAAAAATAACCGGTGAGGAGTTGGCCGCTTGGATCGCCGCGCAGCAATTCCCAAGCCCTTGCGATACCGCCTTTTTTTCCAGTGACTCCCGCGATATTATTCGCCATCGGGCAACGCCATATTTCCCCTTTACCAAAGGAACCCTAACTCTGGATCATTCTTACCTACAAGGTACTTATGCCCACGCTCAAAATGGCTTAAATATTAGCTTGGAAGCATTTATAAAATGGGATCAGCGCTTGCGCAATAACGAGTTTTTGCGGGCCGAAACACGCGACCGGATGTGGGAAATCTTTCCCTATACCAAGAGCAACAAGGTTTTTACCTACGGCTGGGATAAGCACCAAAAAGATGGCCGCATTTCCTATGGTTTTTCCGGGTCTTTAGTTACGGCTTATCGGGTCTTTCCGGCCGAAAATATGAGCATCATCTTTTTATCAAATGGACTTACTGAATTCTATAATATCGAACGAATTATGGATGAAATCGCTCGCTTGGCTCTTGTGGAGGATTAGAAATCCCAACATTTTACGTAGATGAATTACTTGCTTATCTGATTAATCAGGAAATCGTACCCTCCGACAGTTATCTGTCATCAATAGAGTTTGGGAATGAAGTGGGCAATTCCACCGGTCGCACAATTATGCAAGAATTTAGCATTGAGGTGGAATAGGTTATCAAGCTAGGACGGATTGATAAGAATCCAAAAGGGATGATTTTTGTCATCGGTGAAGGTATACAGACTCGGTACATTTGGGATTGTTATCCAACTGATCAAAGACTGAATCATGCAACGAGCTATCTTAACGATCCTTGCGAGTATCGTACTATTTTCTGCCTGTAGTAAGGAAGAAACTATTCTGCCAGAACCGGAAGAAATAATGCAGATAGAAATCCCCTTTCCGGGAGAATGGTCTCGCCAATTTGAAGCAGGACCAGGCAGTTGGCACACAGCCACATACCAGGTATACGAAGACAGTATTCGTTACCTGCTGACCGGACCCGTTGGCAATGCCGATTACGTAATGCTTCGAGATACCTTTCTGCCAGAAAATAACCGTTTCATCGGGCATACCTCCGAAGGGCAACATTATTTAATTTTGGTTAAGGATTCTACGGCTGATTCTATTTCTCTGTACAAACAGAAGATTGATGAAATGGAAGAAGGATTAGCGATCGAAGTACCCGATGCGGCTACAACGGAAAATCACGGCTGGAATACGTATTACATACAGTAGTTATGAGATATCTACTCTTCCTTTTTGCAATTGGCAGTCTCGTTTCTTGTTCCCACAAAAATACGGAAGCAGAAACGGCGCAGTACGCCGATCAATTTACGCAGGATCCCTTCTCGAATACAGGCACCTACGTATGGGCCTTTAACCTGATGGGAGGAGAACAAGTCTCCACCCATACCTTCTATCCGGATCGGATTGAATACACAATGACCGGTAAGGTCTATTCGAC
>JBCDIO010000668.1:0-3003 GCA_038748815.1 Bacteroidota bacterium | reverse complement strand
GTCCGTTATCGAAAGGAACTGGGGCCCGCCAAAATATTTCCCGGCCACAATTGGGTGTCTTCACTCCCACTGGACAAAGATTGACAGAGATTTCCTGAATAAAATCATAATCTACATTTCCGAAAAATGCTTCTACGCCCGCCCGGAGAGGTCGAATACTGGGCACTGTAGCCGGATCCACATTGCCACTCGCGCCATAAACTAGATTAGCGATGGGTATACTATCAAAGTTAAAGTACTGAGCTTCAAAGGGATTAGCCCCTGCCGGAATCGTAAATTCTAATCCGCGAACGGGCACCTGAAAGAATAATTCCGGTTCTTTCTCACAACTCATAAGCCCTACGAAAAGGACCAATACCAAATATCTGAACATAGTACCTTTTTGGTAATAACGCTTCTTACGAGAAATGTTATTCGGCCTTTCAAATTTTTCTCTATCTTTCTCCTTATACGATCACCTTTTGGCCCTATTTCTATTGGGCCAAGAACCGCTGCACCAAAAATACCAATATGGGCGAACAAAGAGTATCGAAGGTTAAGGACGAAGCAAAAATGTCCCGATTTGTGCGTTTTCTATTAAACGATGTGAAGGCGCTTGAGCATATGTTAGACAACGACTGGTTTGAAACGGAAACCATTCGTATTGGAGCTGAGCAAGAGATGTGCTTAGTGGACCGCAAGACGTTTAAACCCGCCCCTCTGGCCATGGAGGCTCTGGAGCGCATGAAGGACTACGATTGGGTAGAAACAGAATTGGCCAAGTTTAACTTAGAGACCAATCTGCAACCCCAAGTCTTTAGAGGAGACTGCCTCCATTTGATGGAGACTGAGATCAATGAGAACCTGGCTAAGATTCGCACCCACTTGCACGAAATGGATGTCGATCTGATCCTGACGGGCATTCTCCCCACCTTACGGAAGTTTGATTTAGAGATGCATAATCTCACGCCAAAAGTGAGATACAAAGCATTAATGGAAGCCATCAATGAGCAATTGCTGGGGTCTTCATACGAGCTTCGTCTGACTGGCTTGGACGAACTACTGGTCAAGCACGGATCTCCACTTTTGGAGGCCTGTAATACGAGTTTCCAGGTCCATCTCCAGGTTACTCCGGCCGAATTCGTAAAGCTGTATAATATCTCTTTAGCCCTTGCGGGACCAGTGATGGCTATCGCGTCTAATAGCCCCTTGGTCTTTGGGCGACGCTTATGGCACGAAAGCCGGATTGCCCTATTCCAACAAGCGCTAGATACGCGTACTACGCAGGAACACTTACGGGAACGCAGCCCACGTGTCAACTTTGGGCGAGATTGGTTAGAAGATTCGCTGCTCGATATTTATCGCGAAGATATTGCCCGCTTCCGGCCGCTCCTAGCCGCCGACATTGAAGAAGATTCGCTCGCCATGATTGCCGAGGGTAAAGTGCCAAAGCTGCGGGCTTTACAGGTGCATAATTCGACCGTATACCGTTGGAATCGGCCTTGCTATGGAGTCAGTGACAATGGTAAGCCACACCTCCGAATTGAGAATCGAGTCCTGCCTTCTGGCCCAACCGTAGCCGACGAGATGGCCAATGCGGCCTTCTGGCTAGGAGCCATGATCGGTATGTCGAATCGGGTGGAAGATATTCGGGATCATATCTCTTTCGATGATGTACGAGATAACTTTGGGAAAGCGGGTCGATTTGGGATTGATACGAAATTTACTTGGTACCAAGACAAAAAAGTCAGCACCCCACAACTCATCTTGGACGAATTACTGCCGATCGCTCGGGAGGGTTTAGAGTCCAAACAAGTGAACCCAGAACACATTGACCGTTATCTCGGCTTAATCGAGCAGCGGGCCTTAAATCACACCAATGGAGCTCGCTGGCAATTGCGGTCTTTCTCCAAGTTGAAAAAAATGGTGAGTGTGGATGAGGCGGTAACCGTGTTGACGGCCTGCACCATCAAGAATCAGCAAAAAGGTATTCCCATTCACGAATGGCCATTAACCGAATTGAGTGATTTAGATGAGTACCGTCCTACGTCCTTGAAGGTGGAGGAATTTATGGAAACGGATCTCTTCACCGTGCAAAAGGACGACCTGGTAGAATTGGTAGCCGAGATGATGAATTGGCGGAGAATTCGCTACATGCCTGTTGAGAACTCCAAAGGGGAACTCTCCGGTTTGATTACTTCGCGGTTACTTCTTCGCTACTTCAATAGCCCAGAAAAGAAACAAGAAGGGACACCTACTACAGTAAAGGATATCATGATCAAAGAACCACTCACGGTTAGTCCGGAAACGACGATTGTCAAGGCCATGCGGACCATGCGGGAGCACAAGATCGGTTGTTTGCCTGTCGTGAAGGACAAGGAGCTAATCGGGGTGATCACCGAGATGGACTTCCTGCGGATTGCGGGTAGCTTGATCGAGCGTTTGGAGAATACGAAAGTAGAGTAAGAATGACTAATGCGGCGGTGTCTTTTATCCTCTACGTCTACGCCCTGAGGCCTCGGGGTAAGAGCTTCCGCAAATTCTTGATTTTGCAGATAATTTTCCACCCTATGTGAGTGTTTTAAGCTCCTTTTCCCAAAAATCACTTCTCCAACTCGATTTAGAGAAAAGCAGGTCCAAATTTGCTTCCGAGAAGGCAATGGAGTAATTTCGTGAACGAACTTATTTAGAATAAATCCAAATAGCGTTCACTTGCTTTTTCACCCCGCAAATATCTCATCGATCCGGTTACAAATCCACAAGGCCATTTGGAACCGAAAGTATTTATTTTTACTGGGGCTTAGCATTTTTTCTCTGCAAGTATGGGGTCAGGCAAAACTACAAGGTACCTTGAGCGATGAACAGGGGCAACCCATCGAATTCGCTAGCCTTATCCTGCTTGACACCGACCTCACAGCCATTTCTGATGATCGAGGCCAGTTCCTTATTGAAGATATTCCCCACGACTTATACACACTCCGAGCGAGTTATCTAGGCTACGAAGAGGTTGAAATAACCGTCGAT
>JBCDIO010000667.1:0-3003 GCA_038748815.1 Bacteroidota bacterium | reverse complement strand
CTTATAATACTGTAAAAACGACAAAGAGGCCGCCTCGATCCTTATCGAGGCGGCCTCTTTTCATTGATACACCCTGAACCAAATGAAATAGAGGGATGATGTCCCGTCTGAACTACTTCTGCTTTTTAGGAAAAGCGAACGGGATTTCTTACCCCTGCGAATCACAGGATAGGTCAATAATACCGCATCAAATACGAAGAGTCAGGCTCAATATTGATCCCGGAGCCCCAAATTCTTACGTTTTCTTCTTATTCCACTTTGCAAAAAATGACAGATTTTCAACCCGACTTCTATGCCCAAACCGAAATGGTTTGGGAAAGTTATGACGAAGTACATGTACTTGTTGACAAGGCATGAAGGAACGTTTCCGTAGGACAAACCACGAGGTGGTTTGAGTGAGTGTACCGCGAAGCGGGTGGGTTAGCCTTAGAAGCCTAAGCTTCAGCGCCCCGAGTACTCGGGATAAAGGGAGAGATAAAGGATTTAGGTCTACAATCCAGCGGATTGGTCTACAATCTTGAAAAAACCCAGGTTTTGGACAAAACTTTCCAAAGATCAACCTCCATCCCTTCAACAAGCTCGCCGGTTTCCAATTAACTTCTTGACGATCAAGCAAAAATGGAAACTCAACCGCTTATGCACAGCACTACACCCTACACTCGTATATTATGGATTGGACTCTTCCTTTTAGGGAGCCTTCCGCTATTTGCTCAACCCTCAGACCTCCCATGGGAGCCAGATTCAATCTGTGGAGGAGTCCTAACGCAAGGGATTGCTATTGCTACCTGTGGCCTATTCGACGATGTACCCGTGCCGGAGCAATGGTCACTAGGACTCATTAATGTTAATGAAGCCGTACCCGATTTTGCTAGAATTGATGTAACCAACGTTACGGATATGTACCATCATCCATCCTGGTTAGTCAACTCCATTGGTAATGTCTTTGGCATCACCATTGATCATTGCGCCAATTTCTACGTCTCGGCTAGTTCTAACTATGCCCCCGAATTTTTAGGACAAACTGCTATGCTACAGTACGGAAACCTGGGGGGCGGCCCCAACGACCTCGAAGCCGCCGGAACGATTTATAAAATTGACGCCATTACAGCCGAAGCAGCCCCATGGGCCGTACTTCCACAACAAGCGTATTCTTTCTTGCACTATGAATGCTTTGGAGGAGGAGGTAGCATGTCCAGAACTACCGGACCTGGGCTAGGTAATGTCACCTTCAGTTTTGAAACCTTTAACTTCTACGCCACCAATTTTGAGGATGGCCGGATTTATCGCCTGGACACCCTCGGAACTATTTTGGAGTCCTTCGATCCTTTTTTCTTGGACGATGGATTTCCGGGGCCACCCGATAATCTCAACGAGGTTCCGTATGGGGTAGCTGTTAGTCCGGATAACACCGAGCTATTTTTCGGAAACTGCTACAATAAAAATGCAAGTAACGAAGATATTGCTGGCGTTTTTTCTATACCGCTCAATCCAGACGGTAGCTTTATTGGAACCGTTGATAATAGTAACAACCCCGCCAACGCTACCTGGGATAATCTCGTTGGGGTAGAAACATTTCACGCATTCTTAAGTGAAATAGGAGGCTTTAACACTGTCTCCTTCATTTCTGATCTTGAGTTTACACCAGCGGGTAAACTGCTCTGTGGAAGTCGCTCTGGCTGTTCGGCATCCCTACATTCTAACTACGACGAATACGGTAGAACCGAAGTACTATCTCTTGGAGGAGGGGGACTGTACGATAACAACGAAGGCATTATTTATCTGGGCAATGCCGGATTTTATACGAGCACCTACGGAGGCGTAGCTAGCTATGTAACCACAGAGGGAGCAACGGAATATATCAGTAGCTGTGCAGATATGGAAACGACCGTTGGACCCCATGGAATCATCGTAACCGAAGAAGATATTTACGGATTCCTTGGAGACCCAGTAAGCCCAGCAGCCATTATTTCATACAATGACAACACGAATAGCCTTTTCGTTAAAGGGAATGGCGGCGATGTGCAGGTTTTTCAAGAATGTGCTTGTGAGGCCATTTGCCCACTAGCTATCGCCACCGAACCACTCTCTATTTGTAGCGAAGAAATTTTTAGTTTAACCGTTTCAGAAATCGGTGGGAATGCCCCAATCATTACCACCTGGACGGATGAAAACAATATCATCGTTTCTGATCCAAGTAATGTATCAATAACCCATACAGATTGCGCCCCTGGTACCTATCTATTCTTTGTAACGGCAGAATGTGAGGCGGATCAAAGTATCACCTTTACAGACACTTTGGAAGTAACCGTAACCACCAATGATATTCAACCCTTCATCACCTTCATCGAACAAGACTGCTTTATTGGAGTTGAGATTGCGGTAGGCTGTGAGGATTATATCAGCCTAACCACCCCACTACCTAATATCAACATTGGTGATAGTGGAAGTATTACGGCCATCGTGGAGCAAAGTACCGATCCTGTTTGCACCCAGGTATCTCAATCTTTGAACTACAATTGTCAGTGTATCATTGACGATTTCCAAATCGAGCCCCAAGAATGCGAACTTGGCGAATACTTTATCACGCTAAACTTCGCCGGCGATGGCATCCAACAATCCTTTACGTTGGTAGATCAGAATGATGTAGACTATGGTACATTCAACTACACTGACCTACCTATTGAACTTGGTCCGTTTACCGGTGATAATGTGAGCACCTACACCTTATTCATTGAAGATGCCAGCCAGGTAGAATGCTCTTCTAGTGTGGAGTTTGGTCCCTTCTACTGTCCACCCGCCTTAGCTACCTGGGAAGTTACAGACCCAACTTGCCTAGAAGACTTTGGCACCTTGGAGGCCTTAAATGTTACGGGAGGGGAAGCGCCTTATACCTATTCTGTTGATGGAGGCATCAGCTTCTCTGCGGATCCATTTTTCAGCCCACTCGACGCCGGCACCTATCAAGTTTTAGTGCGAGATGCCCAAGGTAATGTGATACAGGAT
>JBCDIO010000666.1:0-3006 GCA_038748815.1 Bacteroidota bacterium | reverse complement strand
CTTAGGGTGTCGTTGTCCCCCCGTAGAAGAGCAAAATTATTGGTGTCTTGCACGAAAATTCGGAGTACCTGGCCGTACGCTTTCTCAGGCGGATCATAATACGTAAGCTTTACTTGTTTAGGATCGTATTGTTCTGAGGTCTTCACGTTGCCTTCTAAAAAATAAGTTACGTGGATTTCCAGAGAGTCTACCACGTTTTTCATGAGGGCACTAGAGCGCAAGACTTCTAGTTCGTTGTCGATATCCGACTCTCTAGTAAAGCCCAATTCTTCAATGATTTGCTCTTGGGAAATAGAGCTTTGTTCTTGTTGGCTAATCAGAACAGTTCCAGAAACTTGGTATATGGTCGTCGCATAGCGTAGATTAATCCAGGCAAAGGTCAGACCGACGGCTAGCCCTAGTACTAACCAGTACCAACGGCGTATAAAGAGGTATAGGTAATACTGAATTTCTAAGCCAGACCTTTCTTCCTGCTGAAAGGGATTATAGGAAGCTTGGTCTTTTTCGTTCGATTGATTGCTCAAGGTCGATAGATTTGGGTACTTGGATGATGTTTTCGACGGGGTACCTAGCGAACGACTAGGGCAATAATTAGGGTCGCTATAGAAATGACTCCGGTAGTGTAGGTAATAATCCGTTGGGCCGGATCTGCTACGGTAGCGATTCTGGCTCGAATGGGTTCTACATAAATGAGATCATTCTGCTGCATATAAAAATAGGGAGAGTTGAAAAACTCGTCGGTTTGCAGATCGATCCGAGTATAGGTGCGGGTTCCGTTCTCTTCCCGAATGATCAGTATATTATTTCGGTTAGCATAGTCTGTAAGGTCACCGGCCATACCCAAGGCTTCGAGGAGGGTCACTCGTTTGTTAGAAAGGCGATGTACTCCTGGAAGGCCTACTTCCCCTAAAACGGTTATTTTTAAATTGAGAAAGCGCATATTAACAACGGGCTCCTTAAGATATGGTAGCAGGAGTGCATGAATCTTAGCCTTCGCTTCTTCGATGGTAAGTCCCTTTACCTCAACGGGCCCTAAGACCGGGAAGTCAATAAATCCGTTCTGATCGACCAAATAGCCCATAAATAACTCTAGTGGGTAGTTACCACCCGATGCCCCCTGTAGCAACATCTGCATGTTATTATTTTGGGGATCTTCAACATTGAAAGGTGCCGCTGCGATAGGATCAAAGCTGTGCACTTGAATACGCAGAAGATCATTCTCCTGAATCTTAAGTGGGTTCTGCTGGGCAATCTGCATAGGAGCAATAGAGATCGATTCCCCTTCTTTTTTAAAGTTGATGAGCTCTTCGTGGCTAATACAAGATTGAAACCCTAGGCTAAACAGCAAGGCAATCCAGATCAGACTTCGACGTGGTAGCATTTTCATAGCTGAAAATTAGCGGGATGTTAAGTACTTTGTGACCTAAGTAAATGAATATGTTGACCGAGGCGTTTTTTGTTCAGATCGAGGCGCGCAAGCTCGTAGCCATAGCTACGAAGGCGAGTACGTAACGATGAGCTGGGCAAAAAGAACCCGTCAAAATATTTAGAAAGTTCGGTTACAAAGTGTTAAGCTTCGGATATCCGAAGCTTCGAATTTTCAAAGGGGTACGTTTGTAAGATTGCCTGGATTTTTGAATCCTCCAGGCTTTTGTGGATTAACGCTGCGTGTTTGGCGTGATGTAAATCAGTCGCTAAGTAATCCACCAGTTTTTCTTTTAGTAGCCGAAAAGCTACCTCCTTAGTTGGCTTGCCGTAATAACCAGTGAGCGATAGTATGTTTACTTGTAATCGACAGCCTAGTTCTTTTAGTCGGTGGTATTGATCAAATCGTTTCTTATAGTACAAATACCGTTCCGGATGGGCTAGAATGGGTCGATATCCTTTCGTTTGAAGCTGAAATAATGCCGGGTGTAGATTGGGTGATTCTTGGAGGAAAGACATTTCAACCAACACTTGATTTCCAGGTAAAGTCAGTACGTCTTTTTGCTTAATCAGCCGCAAAAATTGATCATCGATAAAATACTCGGCCGCTAAGGATAAATCAATCTCTAGCCGCTCTCGATCAAGGGCCTCCCGGAGGTGTTCTAAGCCATGGAGTAAATCTGTACGGCTATTCGGATAAAGGTCTTGATAGACATGCGGAGTAGTGATTATTTTTTGGAAGCCCATCTTTCGAATGGATCGAATGAGTTCAATGGAAGCCTTCGGATCGGGTGAACCATCATCTACCCCGGGAATTAAATGGGAGTGTAAGTCAACGCCGAGTACTGAGAAGTCGACGTTCTTTTCCATTTTTTTCTTTCGAAAGATCGATAACACAATTGGGGGTTTTAAGAAGGTTGTGGTTGATCTGCCTGTGTATATTCATCGTACCAACGGACAAACTCCGTTAAGCCCGTTTGTAAAGGGATTGCGGGCTTGAATCCAAAATTCTTAAAAAGTTCACTGGTGTCAGCACAGCTAAACCGGATATCTTCAGGATGGCCAGCGACTTTTTCTATTTGGGCTTCTTTCCCACAAATGGTGGCCAGTTTTTGCACGAATTCTGTCATTTGTACAGGATGCCCTGTTCCTAAATTGAAAATCTTACTTTGGGGCACTGGCTTCTGAAACACCGTTCGTGTAATACCTTCTACCACATCATCAATGTAGGTGAAGTCCCGCCAAATCTGACCATAATTATAAAGCTGGAAAGATTCGTTACCACGGAGTGCATTGGTGAATAGATAATAAGCGGCATCAGGACGTCCCCAGGGTCCGTATACGGTAAAAAACCGCAAGCCCGTTGTTGGTAGTCCATGCATCTTGCAGTACGTTTGAGCGAGTAGCTCGTTACTCCGTTTTGTAGCAGCGTATAAGCTAAGGGGTTGATCGACGGAAGCACTCACCTTCGCAGGGCCTTCGTATTGCCCGTATACCGAAGAACTACTGGCGTAGATTAAATGCTTTATGCCAAAGCGTTGAGAAAACTCAAGGATATTGGCAAAACCAACAATGTTGGTT
>JBCDIO010000665.1:0-3013 GCA_038748815.1 Bacteroidota bacterium | reverse complement strand
CCCCTTCCTCCATACTCCCCCAGCTCTCTTCCGTGCCAAAGTGTGGAGCCGTGATCTCCAGTGCTCGATTCAGGTCGATGTGCTGATCGCTTTTGGGGACCAAAGGCTTTAAAATTCCAATCGATTCTTTTGGATGCGATTGAGCATATAGAAAACCCAACTTAGTAGCTGCCAAAAAGGAGTCGTAGGCCTAGCGTTTCTCTTCAATTACATTTGCATTTGCGGCGATGACCGGCGAGTAAGAATAGGGAATCTGGTAATCTTTCATTCGAAAGGATCTCAACGGCACATCAGTTTGTTCGGCCGCTACACCTTCCCAATTGACGAATATCCAAGTGGCATCGGCTACGCCTTCCAGCAGGGTATTCCAGATGCCCAGTTTGTCGGGGTAGACGACTTTCAGATCACCCTGGCCGCCGTCATTTTTGATCATTTCTCTGACGATACCATCTTCGTAACGGGCAGCGTAAGAGCTGTATGTCCTACCATCCAAATCTTTGGGCGATTCGATACCGGAATCGGCCTTGACCACAATAGCGCTCAAATCCTCTTGCAGTAGGGCGGCTACAGCCACCAGTGGGAAAGAGTTGGCTTTGGTGCGGTAGCTGATGACGCTTTCAGTAGGGCAGAGGGCAAAGTCTGCGGTGCCCAGCTCTACGCGCTTAGCCGGGGTGGTCTGATAATTGTCGGAAGAGGGATCAGAAATATCGACTTGCAAATCGTCGTCTCTGTAAAACCCTTTAGCTTGAGCTACGAAGAAGCCGATATGGTTAATGTTGGGCGTCCAGTCTAGGGCGAGATGTATCTTGTTCATCGCTGAAAAGGATAAATTTTTTATTCTTGCTGTTCACAACACAGACAAAGTATAAAACCTATCCAATATGCCAAAAATTGCACTCGTGACCGGCGTAAGTCGTGCTACCGGTTTAGGGATAGAAATCGTTAGGCAGCTGGCGGAGCTAGACTATATCGTCTACGCTTCAGCACGCCAGATCGGACAGGTGAGTAGTTTGGTGACCGACCTGGCTATGCCCAAAAAAGACATACGGCCCATAGCCCTTGACATCACAAATCAGGAGAGTTTGGAAGCAGCGATCACGAAAATCGAGACCGAGTTCGGCCGTTTAGATACCCTGATCAACAATGCCGGAGCCTTTTTCGACGAAGGAGCCAGCGCCCTGGAAACCGACATGGATTTTGTACGGGCCGCCTTCGAGACCAACACTCTCGGCGCCTGGCGACTCATACAGCTTAGTTTGCCTCTATTGGAAGCAGCGGGCCACGCCACGGTCGTCAATGTAACGAGTGGGGCGGGTTCCTTTTCCGATCCGCAATTCGGCATGGCGGTGCACCGCGCTCATGTGCCCACCTACGCTATGACCAAAGCCGCCGAAAATGCCATTACCGTCAAGCTGGCCAAGGAGCTAAAGCCCAAAGGCATACTGCTCAATGCTGTTTGCCCGGGCTGGGTAGCTACCTTTCCCGGCATGGCCGAAATGGGTGCCCGACCAGTCGAAGAAGGGGCCAGCGGCATCATTTGGGCCGCGACCCTAGAAGAGGATGGACCAAGTGGCGGGTTTTTCCGAGACGGAGAGGTGCTGGGGTGGTAATAGGTTTTTATTTTGTACTTCCGCAGGTTGGGTTATTTCTGATTATCCCTTTTTTACTCGTCCTGAATGTTAATAAATATATTTTCAGACAGATCGTCTTCGTTGGTATGGTTAGGATGCGTGTAGGCTTTTCTAGACAAAAATGTATCAAAATAGTTTCCAGTAAAGATGTTGTCGTAATCGTCTAGTCCTTGGTTGCCAAAACAAGCCTCCCCACCGTAAATGGCTCTGTTGTTCACAACATTGAATAGCCTCACATTAGCGGAGTAGGTGAACCAACCCTCATTATGGCCATTTGAAGATTCCGGAATTAGACAAGTGCCATATGAGAAATTATTATTGATCAGGGTAGTTTCTGTATTAGTAGCTTGACAAGAACCGTGAATAAAAGAACCATTTAAATTGTAGCTTCTACTGTTGGATACTTGTCCACCACAGATGAAAATATTTTCAGTAGGGTTGTTTTTAAAAGTGCAGTTATCTACAGTTGTTTGATGGTTCATACTAAAGGTATGATTATACCTCCAGTCGAAGGTGAAAGAATTTTTATTCTTGTTTCCATCGAATAATAGCCCCGATAAATACAAGTGCTCACCTGGAGGTAAAGCAATTTGAAGTAAGGGAAACTGATGTATGACGGTTGATCCGCTATCCATTGGGAAAACAAAATCATTGAAAGACTCAATTGTATCTCCTCTTATTTCTCTTATAGATAGGAGTTGGCCTCCACTATTGTCTTGGAAGTCAGGGCCGTTTACTATTAGTATTCTATCCCTCTCGCAAAATAATTCAGGCTCATTAACCACTATGGTGTTCGTACTGCTTGGTGTCGGATACGCTAAAGAACTGGCAGGTGTAGCTGCTCTTTTGATTGTGCCATTTCGAAGGCAAACTCCTTTTCCAATATATAGAGGGTTACCTGATACTATTATCGTTCTTCCATTTAAATCAATGGTATCTCCAGCGGAGGCCTGGTTGTATAGGTTGATCCATTCCTGCCTGTTGATGTTGTTATCTTGATTTGCACCGGAGTGATTTATTTTAAGGGTTGCTTTAGCTTGGCCGCACTGGTTGTTGGACGTACACGATTCGTAGCTGAATTGAACTATAGTATCAATAGGGTAGTCTGTAGAAATAACTATGTTTTGTAAATCTTCATTTATCCTTAGATTTAAAAATGGATAAGCTGTTGGAGAAATTATTGTATTCGGAAGTATTTCTTTCTGGTCAATCTTAGATAAGAAGATATTATCTTTGCTAAAATCATTTTCTATCAAATTGTGAATGCTGTTTTGATGTGTGGAAATGATAAAATCATCCCTACAATCTATTGGAGTCTGTAATGATGCTATACTTATCTTATTTTTTTGTCCATCAGTAAGTTGGTGGACTAGGGTGTCTTG
>JBCDIO010000664.1:0-3014 GCA_038748815.1 Bacteroidota bacterium | reverse complement strand
GTCGGGATGACTGGATTCGAACCAGCGACCTCTCGCCCCCCAGACGAACGCGCTACCGGGCTGCGCTACATCCCGTACAAATCGTGGTCATTACTGGATTCGAACCAGTGACCTCTGCCCTGTCAAGGCAGCGCTCTAAACCAACTGAGCTAAATGACCTTGCAACTTTCTTTTGGGAAAGGATGGCAAAACTAACAATTCCATTCTTTATCTGCAATGATCCTAGCTTATTTTTAGTTCCAAGGAGCCATACAAATGTTTATTGATAGCATCTGATATGATTACTTCTTCTTAGCAGAACTTTTCGCCCAATTCCTTACTTTTAGGTAACCTCCCTGGTAAAGAAACGATTTATGATAAATCGTCCAATGATTAATATGAGCTTACGTCTATCCTTTTTATTTTTTGTCTGTTTCTGCTGGAGCCCTCCTTCGATGCAGGCTCAGGGACTTAGTCCCAATGCGTTGGCCGATCTGGAGGCAAGAGCTGAGGCAGGTGATCCCGCCGCCCAATACGACTTAGGTACGCTTTACCTATCGGGAAATTCTGTAGCTCGCGATCCGGAAGCAGCCAAATCCTGGTTAATCGCCTCGGCTAATCAAAACAACCTCGAAGCCCAATACCTCTTGGGGACTCTATTTAAGAGTGGTCAGTTGGGCACGATCGACGTTCGGCAAGCCTTTTTCTGGTATAAAAAAGCGGCCGAGGCAGGACACGTACAGGCACAATTTGATTTGGGGCAACTGTACGAAAAGGGGCAGGCCATTGGCAAAGCCATGCGGAGTTTAAAAGATCCTGATCGGGCTTTTTTCTGGGTGAAGAAAAGTGCGGAGCAAGGGTACTCCGTAGCTCAATTCTATTTAGGACAGTATTACCGAGAAGGGACCGGCACGTCCGTTAGCCTATCCGATGCTTTTCGTTGGTATCAGGCGAGTGCCAGTCAGGGCCATGCCATTGCTCAACATCAGGTGGGATCGATGTTTTACCTGGGTTTGGGCATCGAAAAAAATGAACAAGACGCTTTTCACTGGTTACTAAAGAGTGCCCAGCAAGGTTATGCGGCCGCTCAGTATTCTGTGGGGGTTATGTATTACCATGGTAATGGTACTTTAGCCAATCGGAAAAAGGCCGCTCAATGGGTTCGTAAAGCCTACGAAAATAATTATCTAGACGCCGAAAAATTGTGGAAGGAGCTAGAGCTTTGGAAATACGAGGATTAAGGTTAAGCCATTGACTCCATTTTAATCAGACTTTTAGTTCTTCTTTTTTGCGATCTTTTCGCATGATTTGGATTAAACGACTATTCCGCATCTTGCTTTGGGTGATTTCTCCGATCATTCTGTATCTGCTTTTCGCCGTCGTATTGAGTCTATGGCCCCACGCCGGAAAAGGACCTACACAAGAAGCCGGTTCTACCGAGATTTTCTTTCGCTCCAATGGGGTGCACGTCGATCTTTTCTTACCCGTTAAAGAATTATCGCCACGACTGCGTGAGGGGCTGGAGCTCGACTCCACTGTTCAATACGTCGCTTTTGGCTGGGGAGATCGGCAGTTTTATCTGGAAACACCGACCTGGGATGACTTGAGGGTTGGAACGGTTGTTAAGTCCTTTTTATGGCCGACCGAGAGTGCTTTGCACGTAACGCGGTATATGCGCAGTCCTACTTACGACCGTCGGTATCGAGTTGGCCCTAAACAATTAGAGGCTTTAGAGGATCATATCATAGAGACTTTGGAGTGGGAGGGAAGCCAATTATTACCTATCGGAGAAAAGGGCTATGGTACTAATGATCGTTTCTACGAGGCCGAACCCAGCTATCATGCTTTTTACACCTGCAATTTATGGCTAGGTAGTGCCCTTAAAAAAGCCCGCATACCTACGAGTCAATGGTCTCCTTTTGTGTACGGTATTCTACACCATCTTCCAACTTATTGATCGTAAGAAAAAGTCCCTCCTTCACCGTAGTAAAAAGAGGGACAGGCATCCTAATCTTATAATTTTAGGTATAAAACAGACTTAATACTTTGTAACCTACATTTCTAAACATTTTGACGGGTTCTTTTTGCCCAGTTCATCGTTACGTACTCGCCTTCGTAGCTATGGCTACGATGCTCCGCCGCGCCTAGATCTGAACAAAAACCTCCTCGGTCAAAATATTCATTTACTTAGGTTACAAAGTACTTAATCGACGCAAAAGTATTGGATGGTTTCGTCGGCTTGTGAATAGCCCAGATTGACAGCTTGCTGCAAATCGTGACAACCCGAGGTAGGATCCAAAAAAATCAAGTGGGCTAATCCTCGGTTGTAATAGGTTTCTGCCTGATTCCCATCTCCTTCGAGGGCCAAGGTATAATCCTCCAAGGCTTGTTCCCGATGTCCGAGGATCAAGTTTACATTACCACGCAAGTGATACAGTACCGCTTGATCGGGGGCTAAACGAATCGCTTGATTGACGGTTGCTAAAGAGGCTCCAAATTGGCCTTGTTGCTTATAAGCTAAAGCCGTTTCGAACAATGGGTTTAATTCTTCTTTTCGGATTGCGGAAGTATTGGATTGCTTTTGTCGGGTTTCTTGGTTATCCAACAGCTCTTTTTCTTCCAACTGATCCCGCAGTTGATCGGCAAACGGAAACTGATCATCTAGAGAAAGCACCTTAGTTAATAAGGCATAGCCTTCGTCAAAGGCTCCATGTTGAATCTGGTGGTACGCCACATTGAACCAGGTGTAGGTAAATGCTTCCTCAAAAGAAAGAGCGGTTTGCCAAGCATTGAGTGCCCGGCTATAGTCTCCGGTTTCGTACGCGATAAAACCATCCAAATCATGCGAAATAGCTTTCTCGGGGTACATACTAACTAGAGCTGCTGCCAGCGATTTTGCTTCCTCAAATGATCTGATTTCTAGCAGATGGAGGAGTTCCTCGACGATCTCAACCTTTATCCAATCCGTCTGTTCCACTTCTGAAACCTGATCAATCCAATGGGTATACATCTCTTGCCGCCGTTCTACGGGTAAT
>JBCDIO010000663.1:0-3022 GCA_038748815.1 Bacteroidota bacterium | reverse complement strand
GCCTGTATTGGAGTAGATGTGATCGTAGGATTCCCGGGAGAAACCGAAGAAGATTTCCTGGAGACCTACCGCTTCATCAATGACTTGGATATCTCCTATTTGCACGTTTTCACCTATTCGGAGCGGCCCAATACACCTGCGGCCCTTATGCAAGGACAGGTTGACATGGGCGAACGACGACGGCGTAACCAAATGCTAGGGATTCTTTCTGAGAAAAAACGACGTAGCTTCTACGAGCAACACCTCGGAGAAACTCGGCCAGTGCTTTTTGAGAAGCACAAAGACAGCAGTAAGCTAGCTGGCTTCACCGATAACTATGTTAAGATTGAGATTCCTTTCCAAGAGGATATGATCAATCGGATCCAGCCTGTTCGTTTGGATCAATTCAACGCGGAGGGAGTGGTCGCAGCCGAACTGATTGCCCCCGCAATTTTGGCCGATAAATAACCAGGGGTTCAGCAATTTTAGCTAAGTTCGTTACATTCTTAGACTAGAAACTCCATCGGTATGTATCCGGATCTGTCCTATTTGTTCCACGACCTGTTTGGCACCCCTTACGATAATTGGACTAGTATCTTCAAAACCTTTGGAATTCTGCTGGTTTCGGCTATCCTTGGTGCTTCCTTCTTCCTTTACCTGGAACTCAAGCGCAAGAAAGAAAACGGTACCTTCAAAGGAGAGAAAGTTAAGACCAAGTTAGGTGAAGGGCCAACCACTACCGAACTTCTTCTTCAAGGACTACTTGGGTTTATCCTCGGTTTCAAAATTTTACACGCCTTCTTAAATTTCGCGGAGTTTAAAAAAGACGCGGCAGAGTTCATCTTCTCCGGACAAGGAAACTTCCTCGGAGGCTTGGTGGGTGCCGCCCTATTTGCCGGCATCCGCTACTACGAAAAGCAAAAGGCAAGACTCGACAAACCCAAGATCATCACCAAGACTCTCTATCCGCACGATCGGATTGGCGAAATCACCGTAATGGCTGCCTTAAGTGGTGTGGTTGGGGCAAAGGTTTTCGCGATCATTGAGAATCTGCCAGCCTTCTTCGCCGATCCCGTTGGGCAGTTTTTCTCTGGAAATGGCCTTGCTATTTACGGTGGGCTTATTGGCGGATTTTTAGGCGTTGGTTGGTACCTACGTCGACACCAAATTCCAATGATCCACGTGATGGATGCCGTTGCCCCAGCACTCATGGTTGGCTACGGAATTGGCCGCATGGGTTGCCACTTCTCTGGAGATGGAGATTGGGGTATTGTGGCTGGCGAACAACCCGATTGGTGGTTCCTTCCCGATTGGTTGTGGGCGTATGATTACCCAAATAACGTAGCCAAGGATGGAGTACCCATCGAGGGCTGTGAAGCCCGCTACTGCTCCCGCCTTGATCCCCCCGTCTACCCAACGCCCGTCTACGAAACCACCATGGCCTTCCTCATTGCTGGTTTTTTACGATTTCTGAGTATTCGGATTTCCGCACCTGGACTCCTTTTCTTCATCTATTTGACGCTAAATGGAATAGAACGATTTTTTATCGAAAAAATCCGGGTTAACATCAAATATGACATCACACCTAGCCTACAAATGACCCAAGCGGAGATCATTGCTATTGTCTTCATGGTTCTTGGGCTCATCGGTTGTTACATCACCTATCGTCAAGCGAAGAAGGCTTGAGATATTTTTGATTACCTGTTAAACTTTTCAGTAAACAAAGCGTATCTATTGGCCTAAGGTCAAGAGCAAAGCCTTTGTACACATACCAGTATAAATTATTGGTAATTAACAAATTAAAGCCCCAAAAAAAGAATTCAACAATTAATCAAGGCTTGGTCCGCTAGAACCTTGGGAGGATAAATAATTTACTCTAAATTTACACTTTCTTCGGTGACACTTTTCAATGCTGGCTTAAATGAGTGATGCAATCAAACACGAATGTGGCATAGCCCTCGTTCGTTTGCGAAAACCATTAGAATATTACCAAGAGAAGTATGGAACCTCCTTATACGGGGTAAACAAATTGCACCTGCTTCTTCAGAAAATCCGCAACCGGGGCCAGGATGGAGCCGGGATAGCAACGATTAAAATTGATCCTAAACCGGGGACCCGCTATATCTCGCGCCGACGCAGTAATGGCGCTCAGCCCCTCAAGGAAATTTTTGATGATGTCTACGGATATTTCAACGAGTTATCCCCAGAGAAACGACAAGATGCCACGTGGCTAAAAGATAACCTTCCTTATACGGGTGAGTTGTTGCTGGGGCACCTTCGCTACGGCACCCACGGCCGCAACAGCATAGAAAACGTACACCCATTCTTACGCCAGAATAATTGGATTTCTCGGAACCTGGTCTTGGCAGGAAACTTTAACCTGACCAACGTAGACGAGCTTTTTGAAGAACTCGTAGAACTTGGTCAATACCCCAAAGAAGTTTCTGACACCGTAACCGTCTTAGAAAAGATCGGCCACTTTTTGGATGATGAAGTACAACGCCTTCATACCTGGTACAAACCAGATGGCTACACCAATCAAGAGATCAATCAACTGATCTTTAAGAACCTCGATGTAGGTCGATTACTACGTCGAGCCAGTAAAAAATTCGACGGAGGGTATGTGATGGCCGGACTCATTGGTCACGGGGATTCCTTCGTAATGCGGGATGCACACGGTATTCGTCCTTGCCATTACTACGTAGATGACGAAGTCGTGGTCGCTTGCTCTGAGCGCCCAGCCATTCAAACGGCCTTTAACGTACATATCGATAAAGTCAAAGAACTACAGCCGGGTAATGCGCTGATCATTAAATGCCACGGTGCCGTAGAAGAAATCAATTATACCGATCCCAAACAACGGGAGTCCTGTTCTTTTGAGCGCATTTATTTTGCGCGGGGCACCGACCGGGATGTTTATCTCGAACGGAAGAAATTAGGCGAACAACTAACCAAGCGAGTCCTCAAAGCGGTGGACTACGATTTTGACCGAACCGTATTTTCTTTCGTACCCAATACCGCCGAATCCGCCTTCTATGGCCTG
>JBCDIO010000662.1:0-3024 GCA_038748815.1 Bacteroidota bacterium | reverse complement strand
TGGAGCGAAACTGAAATGGAGAAAGAATTGGAGCAACACCCCGAATGCTTCAGCCCAAATGTAGTCATGCGCCCGCTCTACCAGGAATCTATTTTACCTAATCTCGCTTACATCGGCGGCGGTGGCGAAATTGCTTACTGGCTGGAGCGCCAAGCACAATTCGACTTGTTTGGTCTAAACTTCCCTATGCTGATTCGCCGTAATTCAGTGCTCTGGATCGATAAAGGATCGACTAAAAAGCTTAATAAGCTAGGGTTAAATATCGAGGATCTTTTTGTGGAAACAGAAACACTGGTGAAGCAGTACGTGAAGAATCAGTCGGAGCACGAGCTAAATTTTAAAACGGAGACGCAACAGCTGCATAGCCTCTTTAGCCAAATTATTGATAAGGTAAAAGCGGTAGACCCAACGCTTGTGAAAACGGTGAAGGCCGAAGAAGCCAATCAAATGAAAAGCTTTAAACAGTTGGAAGGGCGCATCCTCAAGGCTGAAAAACAGCGATTTGAGATTAGCCTAAACCAGATTCGTGGCTTGAAGGAAAAACTATTCCCCAACCAAGGCCTGCAAGAGCGACACGATAATTTCATGCCCTTTTATCTGAAGCACGGTGGCGATTACTTACAGACCTTGATCGAAGTATTGGACCCTCTAAAGAAATCTTTGATTATTCTACAGGAGTAAGCGTAAATAAAGCGAGTAGATCGCCAATTCGTTCTTTCAGATCTTTCCGATCTACGATAAAATCGAGGAAACCGTGATCAAGTAAGAATTCCGAAGTCTGGAAGCCTTCTGGTAAGTCCTTCTTAATGGTCTCTTTGATAACGCGGGGCCCAGCAAAGCCAATTAGGGCTTCGGGTTCCGCAAAATTGATATCGCCCAGCATGGCAAAAGAGGCAGTAACACCTCCGGTGGTTGGGTCGGTCAAGAAAGAGAAATACGGAATGCCCGCTTTCTGCATCTTGGATAACTTCGCCGAAGTTTTGGCCATCTGCATGAGTGAGAATGCGGACTCCATCATTCTGGCCCCTCCCGATTTAGAAATAACCATTAACGGAATTCGGTGTTCCAAACAGTGATCAATGGCCAAACCGATTTTCTCTCCCACCACTGATCCCATTGATCCTCCGATGAAACTAAAATCCATAGCGGCAATGACGAGCGGACGCTTTTTAACCTTCCCTTTTCCAACGGAAAGTGCATCTACTAAGCCCGTTTTTCGACGAGCACTGTCAAGACGGGTATCGTAAGATTTAAGATCGGTAAACGCTAGAAAGTCTTTGGCTTGTAAGTCCGCAAAGAGCTCGGTGTATCGCCCGTCGAAGATGAGATCAAAATAATCATGGGATCCAATACGAACGTGATAGTTACATTTTGGACACTTAAAGTAGTTCTCCCGAAGTTCTTTCGAAGTACTGGTGGTTTGGCATTGTTTACATTGGTACCAAAGGCCATCTGGTGCCTCTTTTTTATACTTTGTTGCGGTTTGAATACCGTCTTTTAGTCGTTTAAACCATCCCATAAGCTATACAACCCTTTATCTGTTTTTGATGGATTGGGCGTACCAACCGGTATGCCTTGCGCCGTAAAGTTAGGAAAATCCTCGGCATCAACAAGCATCCGTATAGCGAGAACTATCTATCTAGGAATACCGATAATTTTGCACGGTTTGGATGAATAGTTTCACCTGCTCAACTTGGGTATCTGGATATACGCCATGCCCTAAGTTGGCAATATGGTGCGGCCCGAATTGATCAAGCATAGCCGTGGTTTCTGCAACGAGTCTGTCAGCAGGGGCGTACAGGAAGCAGGGATCCAAGTTACCTTGTACGACTCGGTCTTCACCAAGTTGTTGACGGGCATTAGCCCGATCAATCGTCCAGTCTAATCCAATGACTTGGCAGGGGTATTGATCAATTTGGTCTAGCCACAGCCCAGCGCCTTTGGCAAATACGGTAACCGGAACAGCGGTAATGGCTTCAACGATTTGGCGAGTGTAGGGGGCCGCAAAATCCCGGTACAGCGCAGGCGTTAATAAGCCGGCCCAAGAATCAAATACCTGTACTAGGTGAACTCCGGCATTCACTTTTTTCTGTAGATAGGCTATCGTAGTCTCCGTGATCTTTTCTAGGAGTTGATGAGCAAGACTAGGAGATTGGTATAGGAATTTTTTAGCCTTAGAAAAAGTCTTACTACCCTGCCCTTCGATCATGTAGGCAAAGAGCGTCCACGGTGCACCCGCGAACCCAATCAAAGGAACTCTTTGGTCCAACCGTTCTAAGGTCTTATGGATGGCGGTATACACGTAATCAAGATGATCGGCAGCGGCTTCTCCGCTAATCAATTTTTCGATAGAGGCTTGATCCGTAATGGTGTTGGGAAAGCGTGGCCCCTTTTTTTCTACGAGTTCATAAGGCAAGCCCATCGCTTCCGGAATCACCAAGATATCCGAAAAGAGGATAGCCGCATCAACACCGAGTATATCTACGGGTTGCACGGTTACTTCAGCCGCAAGATCGGGGGTCGTGACTAATTCTACAAAACCAGAGACCGAAGCACGTACGGCTCGGTATTCTGGAAGAATGCGTCCCGCCTGACGCATCAGCCATACGGGTGGACGTTCCGTGGTAGCTCCCTTGGCTACCTGCAATAAGAGATCGTTTTGCACCATGGTGCAATGATAGACATTCTCCCTGGGAGAAGAAATGATTTCTCCCGGAAGATGACATAAATTCGATCTTCTGCGCCACAAGTGACGCAAACAGTCGCTTTTAAAGTGTAGTAGTCACAATGTTAGGCACCTAAGAAAGGGGGGATAGACATTAGCTTTTAGGTGCCGTTTCCGCTCGATTGCTCTTTTTGATGATATTGATTTTACCCTCATCACCATAAAGTTCTCTCGATTTTTTGTTGTAAGCCAAGGCTGCTTCTTCGGCAGTGGCAAACATTCCAATGTGAATGGATTTTCGATTGACGGAGATAACTGCTCGATACCGGTTGTTTTCTTTGGCCGGTACTCCGATGACG
>JBCDIO010000661.1:0-3027 GCA_038748815.1 Bacteroidota bacterium | reverse complement strand
CTACGTATGGGAGTAGATCCCAACTACCAACACCCCGAATACTTTACTGCGCCCTTATTCGATGCTATTCGAAACGGCCATCTAGAGGTGATCGATTGTCTCTTACAGCATGGTGCGCACGCCCATGTGAAGGAGGACTATACTGGTAAAACGCCCTTGGTGCTGGCGATGGAAGAAAAACGACATGCGGTGGTCGACCGGTTGCTTAAAATCCTACCGGAAAAGGAGCGAACGCCAGTAAAAAATATAGTAGTCACAGGAGGAAACCGAGGGATCGGTAAGGCCATTGCCCAACAGTGCCTAGAGCAGGGGCACCAAGTACTGATTACCGCACGAAGTACCGAAAAAGCTGCCCAGGCCCAAGAAGAGCTGCGAATAGCCACCGGGAATCAGAAAGTAAGCTATGTCGTTGGGAATCTAAGCTCTGTGCAAGCAACAAAAGCTTTGGGATTAGCTATTGTGCAAGCCTTCCCTACTATTCAAGTGCTCATTCATAATGCCGGACATTGGCCAGCCGAACGCCAGTTGAATGAAGATGGTTTGGAACTGGCTTTCATGGTGAACTTCCTCGCCCCTTATCTGCTTACCGAGGAGTTATTACCTGGTTTGAAAAAGCAAGTAGCAGCCCGCATCGTTCTGGTGAACGCAGGATTATACCCTTTGGGTCGGCCCGATCCGCAAACGACGCCTACCGGGGATGACTTTCATCGGATTCGTACTTACGCAGCCACTAAACAGGTTAGTGTGTTTCATTTGCAAGAACTGGCCGAGCGATTGAAAGGAAGTACGGTAACAGTAAATGCGGTACATCCTGGGATTATTGATACGGGACTGGGAGATTCACCGCTATTCCTTAGTCGGCTGGTGAAATGGATGAAACGATTCTGGAAAAAACCAAGCTACGGAGCTTTAGCTCCTTGCTACCTAGCTTTACATCCAGATTTAGAAGGCATAAATGGGCACTATTATCAGGAGCAGCAAGCCATCCCTCTGGCGGAGAAGGTAAAGGACCCAATCAAACGAGCGGCTTGGAAACATTGGACGGAAAGTTTCCTTCAAAAACAGGCTAACACCAAGCCACTTTCTACATAAGAAAGACTCTTTAGGGAAAACGAAACAACCATGCGAACAACGATCCTGTTTTTCCTTTTCTTACTTGGCAGCCTTACTGCGTGGTGTCAGAATGTACCCAGCTTACTGACGGACCGAAATATCAATGCTACCTTCGCCATTCTGGCATATGACCCCTGCGATCAAGCTTGGGGAGCCGCCGTCGCTACTAATAATCTAGCGGTCGGTAGTTCGACCATTTATGTTGAACCCGGGGTGGGAGCCTTCGTGACTATCGCCGAAACGGAGCCAGCCTACGCGCAGAATGGATTTTCTTTATTGCAGAATGGTGCCACCATCGAAGAGGCCATCGAAACTACGCGGCGGGAGGATTCGGATCGGCACTACCGCCAGGTGGCAGGGTTGGATGCTAAGGGGGAGGGGTATGCCTTCACTGGCGAGGCACTGAAATATTGGCCAGGGCAGTCGGGCCATTACATTGATGACCAGTTTATCGTCCTAGGTAATCAGTTAGCAGATTCGGTCTTGCTGGCTATGGCCCAAACGTTTTCAGAATATCGGGGACCATTAGCGGAAGGTTTGCTCAAAGCACTGGTAGCCGGCCAAAAAGCCGGGGGGCAGTACAATGGAAAACAGTCCGCGGCTCTTTACGTAGAAGGAACTGATCGAGCTTGGTATGAGACCATTGATCTACGAGTGGATGATTCGGAAACACCGTTTGCGGATTTGGAGAAACTTTGGGGTTACTACCAAGGACGAATCTACCTGAATCAAGCCTTTTATGCGATCAATCTGGGGAACCCGGCCCGCGCCCACCAACGACTTGAGCTAGCCGAAGATAAATTATACGGCTGGACGGGGCTTTATCCTAAATTGGCCAGGGCACATTGCTTAATGGATCAAACCGACCGGGGCGTCCAGTGGCTGATTCGGGGGCTTCAGGAAGATGATCAATTCAATGCCTATCTGCCCGCTTTTTTCTTTTTACAAGAACATTCCCAACTAGGAGAATTCATACAATCGAATAGCTTTTCTACGACCGATTGGTACCTGGCTATTGACGGACTCATTCGGTTTGACCGAGCGGCGGATGCTTTAGAGAAGGCGGAGGCCATCTTACGGGAAGATCCTTCTTTAGCATATATCTATTATCTCGCGGCTAAGGCTTCGATAGCCTTAGATCAACCGGTAGAAGCCAAGGAATATTTAGAGCGAGGATTGATGATCGATCCGGAGTTGGTGGAGGCTAAGTTACTTTTGGTAAGCGTACAGAAAGATTGAGCTTTTGCGCAAACAATACTGGATAGGCATTAGAAGATATTGTGTATCTTAGAAAACGGATGAAAATCTGATGTTCTTTGAGGCTTGGAATTAGGGAAAACAGCCATTCTTCTTAACACTTTTTAACATTTAGACGAGTCGAAAGTACGGTGTGCACGAACGTTGGTGTTTTGTTATAACAATTTGTTGGTATTTCAAATGCCTGATTTTAAATTTCTTATATATATTTTTTTAGACCAAACCAGGAAAAATGGGGAAACGTTAAAATTTTGGAAAATACAATATGGGGTATTTAGGGTCATAGCTTTGATTATCAGTTAATTAACTTTTTGGCTTCCAAAAATAATCCGAATAATTTTCGACTTGTGACTGGCAAAAAGGTCGTATGGATCTTTCAAAACATATTGAAAATCACTTTTCTGACCATATGCTGACAAATGTTAAAAGTCTAATTTTTTGGTTATCAGCTATTTATTTCGTTTTTTGGAGAGGTAAGGGTAGGAGAGCGCATGCAGATTAGAGAGCACTGCGACATAAATTTCCATCATACCGTACAACCCGATATCGGTAGGAGAGCGCATGCAGATTAGAGAGCACTGCGACAATCTAAAAGCAGAAATATTATAAGGAATACCAGCGTAGGAGAGCGCATGCAGATTAGAGAGCACTGCGACT
>JBCDIO010000660.1:0-3031 GCA_038748815.1 Bacteroidota bacterium | reverse complement strand
ATTTCCATCGGTGTACAAAATATTTAAACTTACTTCATTCTAAAATAAACCCGGCGTTTATGATAATAAATTTGGCTGATTGGTTAAAGCCTTAATTTCAAATACTCCACCATCCCCAAACGCGACCGTATAATCTGTAGATACTCCTGCTACATTAACCGTTAGAAAAGCATTATTCCAACCATCCCCAAAGCTATCAAACAACTCAATGGTATAGGTGCATGGATCCCCTTGAGTTTCTGGCAAGGTGGTAAAGGAGAATGGCCCGGCAGTGGTACTTAAAGAATCGGGTCCACAAAATACAGTAACATAGAAATCGTAGGTCACACAGGGGTTTAGTGGCGCGATAGAAATGGAAGGATCATTAGTGGTCGTATTCACTCCAAAACCTTGCGGGAAACCAGCTGGCCCGTATTCAATAATGTAATTCTCAGCGGCAACTACCTCGTTCCAGCTAATGACTACGCTATCCGCAAAAACCTCGTCAATAGAAACAGACGTAGGATTGATAGCAGGACAATCTGGGCAGGTTGCGGTGCCTACGAATACATCCACCCCAGTTTCTGGGAAAGGTCCGTCCGAGAAGACCAAAAGGCCATCCGAATCAAACAGCGCATAAGAGACCTCATTCTCAAAAATACCGCCCGTGTAGTTCAGACTAATGGGTAGCCCGTCAAAAACATCAAAGGTGAAGATGTTAAAGGAACCATCATCATTAATATTATCGAGGGTAAATACACCGATAACCTGACCATTGACCACTACTTCCACACTGGCTCCATTCCAGCCATCTCCGAAGCTATCCGATAGCTCAATGGTATAGGTACAAATGGAAGGCGGGTTGATAAATTCGGTAGTGAATGTCAGTGGTCCAAGAGGAAACGATTGTTCATCACCACAGTCCGAAACAATATAAACATCGTATGAGGTATTCTCCTCGAGTCCTTCGATTAAAAGTTCCTCGCCAGTCACGGTAACGATGGTACCCGTACCAGGCTCAAACCCAGCGGGGCCATATTCTACAATATACGTGTCTGTAGAATCCGTTGGCGTCCAATTTACCAAGCCTGATTCGAAGGTGACATTTTCTACAGAGAAGTTGGTTGGGGGAGGACAGCTAAGATCAATATCACAAGCAATGTCGTCTCCCGGATGCGGAGCTCCTGAACCTACAGAGATGAGGGCATCCCAACCAGGATCATCCACTACTCCGGAAGCCCGAAATACGAAGGTCAAACAACCCAATGGATTAGTAGAGGTGAACGTGGTTGTGGGTAGATCGAAGAACGTGGTAACACCTTCTTCCGCGCCAGGTCCATAATTCTCAGAACCACCATCTCCAACACCATCCGCGTTGTTAAATAACTGGAAGTTTACATTGGAAGGCTCAGTGAGAATAGATAGCGGAAATTCTTCGTCAAAAGGATTAAAACCATCCAAGATCACTAACCAGTCAAAGGTGGCAAAAACGGTAAAGTCTACAATTTCCGCCGTTACTGGACTTCCATCCGTTGAGCATATGGTTGTTGTGGTTACACAGTCGCAGTTTGGGTAGTTTCCTGGGGCTCCTTCCACCAACGGATCACCACCGGGTCCACCCGGATCGGTAAATAACGCTCCTTCCCCCACTTGGAAACATTGAACCAGTCCAGGTTCAGGGATTACTTGGGTATAACCAAATTGAACACTCGCTGTCCAAAAAAATACCACGAGTAATCCAATTAAGGCGTTCCATTTGGAAGCTAATGTATAGCAAGCCTTCATAGATGTATGGTTTATTATTATGTATACCTGATTCAGATTGAAAAAATTAAGATAAAGAAACCCCAATAAGGGCACTATGTACATCTCCAAAACAAAGCGTTGGTAAGCGTGTTAATTCCCAGATGGAGAACCCCGAGAATGCTCTAAAAATAGGCAATTTAATAGAAATCCTTTTTTTCTAAATTAGTTATTGCTAATACTGTCCAACTTTGGACTTCAAATATGCAATTTGTATGAACCTTTTCAAAAAACCCTTGTTGCCAATGCAGTACTTTCTAATAAAGGAAGGAACTATTTTCTGCGTGTAGACCAACAGGGTTAAATTGTTGATATTGTGGCGATTTATTCTATCAAGGATTTAGAAAAACTCTCCGGAATCAAAGCGCATACGATTCGTATCTGGGAGCAACGTTATGGGATCATCAACCCAAAGCGAACCCCTACCAATATCCGCTACTACCAAGATGAAGATCTTAAGTTCCTTCTGAACATTGCCCTCCTCAATAAGAACGGTTTCAAAATCTCTAAAATCGCGCGCATGTCTCGCGAGGAAATTGGAGAGAAAGTAGCCGCCATTTCTGAAATCAACTTCGAATACGGTACACAACTTGATGCCTTGACGATCTCCATGATCGAAATGGATGAATACAAGTTTGATCGCATTATATCTACCAATATCCAACAGATCGGCTTCGAACGTACTATGCTAGAAGTCATCTATCCCTTTCTCGACAAATTGGGCGTCCTTTGGCTAACGGGGTCCATTAATCCTGTCCAGGAAAACTTCATTTCCTACTTAATCCGTCAAAAGCTTATCGTGGCGATTGATCGGGAACCACTGGTAATTAACTCTTCTTCACCAAAATTCTTAATCTATTTACCAAGGGGAGAGCACCAAGAATTATCCCTACTCTTTACGCACTACTTATTGAAGTCTCGTCGTAAAAGAGTCATTTACATCGGGCAGGATATGTCTTTAGCCGACCTTAAAGATGCTTATCAGATTCATCAACCTTCGTATATCTACACGATGGTATCGGAAGCTTTTAGCCGGGAACCTGTGCAGAATTACGTAAATACCTTGTCAGAAACCTTTCCACTTAGTACAATCCTATTATCTGGATACCAAGTAGTTGCCCAAAATGTGGAAGATTCGGAGCAAGTAAAAGTCATGCGAAGCCTCGATGACATGCTCGGTTTTTTAGAGTCCCTCGGCTAAGCCTCTCGTCCCTTAAGCCATATTTTAGGCTTTTTTCCCTCATAATCT
>JBCDIO010000659.1:0-3032 GCA_038748815.1 Bacteroidota bacterium | reverse complement strand
GCTTGCTTGGTATGTCTACGACCCCGAGTACTCGGGGTCGTAGAGGTATAAGTTTCTCCCAATATGCTTTTCTTCTGGCGTGTTTACTTGAGCTAGTTTGGAAAGAAGTAGCTCCCTTTTTTCAAGTTATTTGCACTTTATAGGCTTTTCGAAAGCTCCCCACCCGTGTAATGTGTAATCATATTAGCGGGAGAAAAGGATTACTTTTTAATGCCGTCTAGTAGTTTTGCTTTTTGATCCAGTGTCAAAGTAAGACGCATTACTCTCGGTTTATTTCCCCGAATATAAGCCCCCGGAGAGGTGTCCTTTATCTGTGTAGCTTTCCAGAGTAAAGAACCTCCTTTTGTTGGTGCCGCAAAGAATAAATTGCGCAAAGGCATAAGCCACCCGGGCATTCCTTCTCCTTTGGTCATCTTCGTTTTATTGGGCCCTGGATCAACCGTTTTTATCTGCACACTCGGTAATTCCTTCGCTAGATCTTGCATGAGTAAGGTCATTGCTAATTTGGAGGTCAGATAAGCTCCGAAAAGTTTGGTTACACTTTCTGGCTTGATTAACTCATGGAGCTTAATGGCTTTTTGAGAATCCAACCCACCCGTTGCGGTACTAATGACTTGTGCACCTTCGGTTGCTTGTAGTAAAGGGGCCAGAGACTTAGTGAGGAGGTAGGGGCATAAAGTATTTACTTCATAGTGCATCTCATTTCCTTGTGGAGAATGCTGTAAGGAACCCAAGAGTACTCCCGCATTGTTAAAGAGAAGATCTAGGGATGGCCATTTTTGGGAGACTTGTTCTGCTACCGATTTTACTTCTTCTTGATTGCTGAGGTCTGCTACAAAGAGATCAATGGAAGCTCCGTTCGTTACTTCGGATTGCGCACTTCGTCCCCGTTGTTCGGATCGTACGATCCATCCGAGGTGGTAACCTTGTTGGAGTAGAATGTCAGAAAGGGCTAATCCAATCCCAGAATGCCCTCCGGTAAGTAAAGCGTATTGCATGGTTGGCTTGTTTTGATGTCGATATAAATACATCTAGAACCAGACCATAGTTTATCCGCCTAAGCAAAACTATGGCGGGTAAACCCGTACACTCTAGTCTTGACCATGGGTCCAGCGGAAAAATACCCAAGCCAACAAGCTGCCCAGTAAATTTCCTAGTAAGACCCAGATCAGAAGTTTTAGCGGCAGCATACCTGCGGTTACGGCACTGATAGCCACCGCGGGATTAAAGATCCCTCCTGTAAAACCGCCGAGGGCGTAAGCACTGCCCAGAACTGATAGTCCAATGGCGACGCCGTAATAATCATTTTTTCCGCCCGCTTTACCAATTGCTACCTGTAGGATCACAAAAACCAGGGCAAAAGTCCCTAAAGTCTCCGCCAAGATGCCAGCCAGCAGGTGGTCTGTAAAATCTCCCAAGGCTACCGTTAGCCATTCAGCCTCAACCAACAGAAATACGCTGGTCCATACGGCTAAAATACCCGCTAGAATCTGAGCGGCTATAAAGGGGAGAAGATGGGATGTTTTCAGTTCGCCAGAAAGCCAGAAAACTAAACTTACGACTGGATTATAATGCGCTCTGGAAATAGGCCCGCCAGCGTAGATCAGACTTACTAAAGTAGCAACAATAGGGAAAGGAGTAAGTACACCTAAATGCGGGTTGTTGACGCAAAGCACCACCGCTAGAATAAGAAAGTAAGTGCCAATGGCTTCCGTTAAAGTTGGACGGATCATAAGAATAGCCTGAGTGAATGAAGTTCCAAAAATACTTCGCTTTGCATTCTGGCAAAAAATGTGTGGGCTTTTCTTAGCTTTGAGACCAAGACAATAGTACTAAATATGAAAATTGCCTTGTTGGGTTACGGTAAAATGGGAAAGGCCATCGAGCAACTCGCTTTGGCAGCCGGGCACGAGATTGGCTTGCGCATCGATGCCTCCAATACCCACGAGCTAACCCTCGATGGATTACGTGGCCACGATGTAGCCATTGAGTTTTCCCGTCCCGATACGGCCTTTGATAACATCATCCTTTCCCTGGAAGCGGGCCTGCCTATTATCAGTGGAACCACCGCCTGGCTGGATAGATTGGAAGAAGTCTACAACCACTGCGAAGCCAAGCAAGGCGCTTTCTTATATGCTTCTAACTTTAGCTTAGGTGTGAACTTATTTTTTGTTCTAAATCAACGACTTGCAGAGCTAATGCGGCAGTATCCATCGTACGCCATTCGCGTGGAGGAAGAGCACCATACCGAAAAGCTAGATGCTCCGAGCGGAACGGCTATTACGCTCGCCGAAGGCTTGTTACCCATTCTACCTAATAAAACAGATTGGTCGCATCCACCGCGTTCGGGCGATGAAACGATTCCTATTCTTGCTGAACGAATTCCGGATGTTCCAGGAACACATCGAATCATTTATGAAAATGAGATTGATTCTATACAAATTCAACATTTAGCAAAAAGTCGGGAAGGTTTCGCTAGAGGAGCTCTAATGGCAGCAGAGTGGATTGTGGGAAAACAAGGGATCTTCAGCATGAAAGATGTTCTCGGTGTCTAACTTGACTAAAACGAAAACCAATATCCATGGAAATTGCTTTCCGCATCCTTCGCTACGTTCTTTTATTTAGCCTGGGCTACCTTTTATACGTCATTGGAGCTTTGGTCATCGGCACCATCCAGGATTTTAAACCCGCTGCTAAGCTGAACCTACTCGTCGATCAAAAGGCGAGCCAGACGACTATTGCGGATTCCTCTTTATCTTTCGTAACCTGGAATGTAGGCTACGGTGGCCTTGGGGAAGAATCCGACTTCTTTTTTGACGGGGGAGGCATGTTGTTTTCGGGCGGTAAAATGGTACGCCCAGACGAGGTGACGGTAAAGAAGAATGTAGCGGGAGCTGAGCAATTTGTGGAGACAACCCAAAGTCCGTTTTTTCTACTACAGGAGGTAGATCGAGATAGTAAGAGGAGTTACTTCATCAGCCAATACGATCGATTCCGTGCCAAGCGCCCGGAGTATATGTCTACCTTTTCAG
>JBCDIO010000658.1:0-3034 GCA_038748815.1 Bacteroidota bacterium | reverse complement strand
GAACGATGTCTGGGAAGCCCATTCCTACGTTTGGGACGAAGAAGAAAAGGATGCTAAATTGACTTTAGTAGGGGACCTGCAAGCCGTGCACTGGGTAGATGAAGCGGGGCTGGATCACGATATTGAATACGTAGTACCCAATAAAAACCAGTGTAAAAGCTGTCATAACCGGGATAGCAAAATTCAACCCATTGGACCCAAGGTGCGCAATCTAAATAAAGTGATTACTTATCCGGATGGAACGGAAGCAAATCAGTTAGATCGCTGGGCGGCGGAAGGCTATCTAGTGTATCCCGGAGTGAAAGAACAATTTGCTGCGGTGGCAGACTGGGATGACCCACATTCAGGGGATTTAAATGCCCGTGCTATGGCCTACTTGGATGTGAATTGCGCCCATTGCCATAGTGCACGCGGACCCGCTCATACCACTGGCCTATACCTTCAAGCTAATGAGACGGAACTTGGTCACTTAGGGGTTTGTAAAACTCCGGTAGCTGCCGGGAAAGGGTCCGGAGGACGGAAAATGGGAATCGCCCCTGGGGTGCCCGATTCATCCATTATGGTTTTCCGAATGGAGTCCCTGGATCCCGGAGTTATGATGCCAGAGATCGGTCGTGTTTCAACGCATCCGGAAGGGATTGCATTGATCCGAGAATGGGTGGCTTCCATGCCAACGGGTTGCCCTTAGGGAAACAGTTTAAAGCTTTTATACCGACTGTAGACAAACAAAAAACATTGGTTACCTTCTAACGGTAGCCAGCAAACGTACGATCATGAGAAATTGGACCTCTTGGGTCGGAGTGTTACTCCTGTGCCAAATGGTGGCCTATGCTCAAACCCCCACTCAGTCCATCTTTGGAGAAGTATTTGATAAAGCTTCCCAGCAACCCATTATTGGCGCTACGGTCATGTTGGTGGGGAGCGAAGAAATGAAAGGCACCGTAACCGAAGAGGATGGTTCTTTTCGGTTGGATGAGGTTCCCGTAGGGCGAGTTCGGGTACAAGTCAGTTACATCGGTTACCAGACCCTGGAGACGGAAGATATGATCCTGAGCTCGGCTAAGCCACTGCAAGTCCAGCTAGCCCTTACGGAGGGAATCCTATTAGATGGGGTAGAGGTGCTCGCCTCCGGTAATGTAAATGCCCCGATCAATCCCTTTTCTGTGGTTAGTACCCGCTCTTTTTCCGTGGAGGAAACCGAACGGATTGCCGCTTCGGTAAACGACATGGGCAGAATGGCTCTTTCCTTTCCGGGCGTACAGCAGGGCCGTGACGATACGGAGAATGATATTATCATTCGCGGAAACTCATCCTTCGGGATGCTTTGGCGCTTGGAGGGGATTGATATTCCCAATCCTAACCACTTTGCTCGCCCAGGAACATCCGGTGGTGGTATTACGGTCTTTAGTGCTCAGCTACTCAGCCGCTCCGATTTCTCAACCGGTGCCATGGCTGCCGAATATGGGAATGCCCTGTCCGGAGCATTTGATATTCATCTTCGCAGTGGAAATAAAGTCAATCGGGACTATCGGGTTAAGATTGGCCTGTTAGGGCTAGATTTCGCAGCCGAAGGCCCCTTTAAAAAAGGAGAGTCCTCCTATCTGGTGAATTACCGATATTCTACCCTGGGCCTCCTCAACAAGATGGGTTTTCATTTGATTGGAGAACGGGTGAGTAACGACTTCCAAGACCTTTCTTTTAATCTGGACCTCACCGGAAAAAATCCTCGGCATAAGTTTACGGTTTTTTCCCTAGCCGGCATTAGCTTGGAGCACTACACCCCCGTTACGGATCCGAAAGAACGGGATCACGGAGTCGCCAACCACTGGGAAGACCGTGAACAGGGAAGCAATATGGCCGTCGTTGGTGGTACCTATACCTGGTTGATCGATGATCAATCCTATTTCAAAGTAGTGGCCGCGGGGATGTATTCAGAAATCTTTCGGCGCTTCGATACCTTGAGTTTAAATGATGAGCACTTTCGCTATAACACCCAAGAATACTTGGATTACCGCTTTTCTACCGCCGCTTCTTACAACCGTAAATTCTCTGATCGGTGGAACTTTAAAACGGGCTTGATCGCTCATCAAGTAGTCTACGATTTCTTCAAAGAAACGGCGCCCCGCACTTCAGTGGATGATATTAATGTGGTCCAATCTGAACTATCGGTAGATGGAGGTGGGGCCACCCAAAGTGTGCAGACCTATGCTCAGTTCACCTGGCAGCCGATCGATCGGATCGATGTAAATGCCGGGTTGCACGGTATGCACTTATTCTTAAATAATACCTCGGCCTTGGACCCCCGGATTTCGATGCAGTACCGGATCAATCAAAAGCATACGACAAGTCTGGCCTTTGGGCAGCATAGCCAGTGGCTACCCTTAGCGGCTTATTTCTTTAATGAAGAGCAGGAAATAGATGGTCAAACAACTACGGTCTTGCCCAATTTCGATCTAAAGCCAATCCATTCTATGCACTATGTCCTTGGGCACCACTTTGTCACTCCCGGTAAATTGAAAATTACGGTAGAAGTGTACCTCCAACAGTTGCGCAACGTGCCCGTAGCACCCGACGTGGAAAATGACTACTGGATGCTTAATAATCAAAATGACTTCCCGGAATTTGCGGTTGTGAATGAAGGCAGGGGCCTGAACTATGGAGTAGATTTTGCTATCGAAAAGTTCTTCTCCAATCAAATCTATTTTCTGATTACGGCCTCCCGCTTTGAATCCACTTATGAGACCTTTGGTGGAGATCGCTACAATACGCGCTTTGGTACCAAATGGGTGTCCAGTTACACCCTGGGTAAAGAATTTAATTTTAAGAAAGCCCGGGTTCTTCAGGTTGGTGGTCGAGTCTTGCTAAACGGTGGCTTTCGGTATACACCTTTTGATCCAGTGGCTTCCCAGTCGGCGGGCGTGTTTGTACCACTGGCTGGAGCACAGTGGAGTGAGCAAGTGAATCCCTATTTCCGAATTGACGGCCGGATATCGTATCGTTATAATCGACCCAAGTGGTCTGGGGTCATTAGTCT
>JBCDIO010000657.1:0-3046 GCA_038748815.1 Bacteroidota bacterium | reverse complement strand
CATTTAGCCATAGAAGATGGCAGCTTTGCTAGCCGCGGGGTGCATCTGGAATGGACTACCTTCAAAGGAGGTACTGGACAAATGACCAAAGCACTACGAGAAGGGGAAGTCGATGCATGTATCCTACTTACCGAAGGAATCATCAAGGACATAATTGCCGGCAACCCCAGTAAGATCATTTCTGGCTACGTGACTACCCCTTTAACCTGGGGAATCCATACTGGTGTACAAAACACTCTGCAACACCACAATGAAATTTACGATCAACAATACGGGATCAGTCGTTTTGGATCGGGTTCTCACCTGATGGCCATTGTTGATGCGAATACCCACGATCGTCAATTAAAGAAAGAGCAGTTTTCCATCATCAAAAATCTAGATGGTGCTCTTTGGTCATTGGGGCAGTTGGAAACGGACGTCTTTTATTGGGAGAAATACACCACTAAACCCTACGTCGATAACGGTCAGCTGCGTAGAGTAGGACAGTTTATCACTCCATGGCCTTGCTTCATGATTGCCGCTACGGAACAGGTATTAAAACGGGCACCGGAGGCCATTATCCGGATGTTACGAACGATTCACGATGGCTGTGATCGCTTTATGGACTCTGATGAAAATATATCACTCGTCGCTCAGCGGTACGATCAAAAGTTAAGAGATGCAGAGCGCTGGTACCATTCAACAGAATGGGCGATTCACGGATGGGTGAGCGATAAAATGCTCCGAAATGTAGTGCACCATTTGCGTTTGGCGGATATCATTGGCGCGGAAGAAACGGTGCCCGATTTGGTATGGCGCCGTTCGTAGCCACGTAGCGTGCTACGTGGCTACGGGGCCACCACGGCGCCGGCTTTGATCACCGTTTTCTTCCCGGCCAAATGAGCATGATCCTCGAAGGGATCTTTGTGAAAGAGCAGTAAATTCGCTTTTTTGCCAACCGTTATCGAGCCTACCTCCTCTTCAATCCCCAAGGCTTTCGCTCCATTCCAGGTAGCAATTTGTAGCACATCCGCTAGATCGAACCCTCCCTCGACCAATAGTTTCAACTCGGCTAATAAAGCGCGCCCACCGTTTCGGCAATCCGTACCGATACGAAGAGTAAGACCTTGCTGGTGCGCGTACTGCATATAGTACATCATTGCTCCTAAAGCTTCTTTTAAGTCTTGCATCTGCTCCGGAGTGTAGCCTAAATCGGGTACCTCCCGCGGTGGATACCAATCGAAAGAGGAAAAGAAGGTACTTTGCTCGACACCGGCGGCCAAAACGTGTAGGGCCGTACTAATACTCCCTTCTTGCTCCACCATCCTATCGATTAAGGCTTTCAGCGAGGCATCGTGTTCTGGATGCGCTTTTATGTAGCCAAAGAAAGCCACCATATTTGCGGCAAACTGATCAATATTATTAATCGGCCCCAAACCATAAAAAGTATCCAAGGGCTGCATTTCTTCCCGCATGGGCAGTGAGCTGGGAATCAAGGTAAAGAAGTGTTCAAAATGCCGCACCCCCATAGCCATCACATCATCGATCTGCATAATGCCGTTGTCAATATGCGCAAAAACTTCCATCCCTAAGGCCTCCGCTTGGGCAACGGCAGCCCGCATTTCCGGTTCCTCTAACTTCCAATATAATTTGATGTGCCGAATCCCTTTATCGTAATAAGACTGCACTTTGGCCCGCGCCGCTAACGAGTCTTTGACTACAATGTGGTGTTCGGGCGGGCGCCGATCCCAGTAATGCTCCGAGATCAAGGCTCCTCCAGTCAGATACAGATCTGGAATTAGACTTCCAGCTTCGCGTTGCCAACGTAAGCTTTGATCAATCCACGGTTCGATCATACCCATATCCGCAATGGTGGTCGTCCCGTATTGCAGATACTGATCCTTTAAGCGGAGCTGGTATTTCGCGGACTTCTGCACCCATTCTGCACTATCCGGAAAGTAGTTGCGGCCTTTATCGTAAATCTGGTTGAAATGAATATGGGTATCAATAAACCCTGGACAAAGCAGTCGTCCTTTCCCAGCCACGGTTTGTTTAGCCTTTACTTTATTCTTAGCGGGGATAATCGCAGCAATCTGATCTCCCCGAATTAATACGGTTTGGTCTGGGGTTCGTGTTTTCAGGATGGGATCGAAAATAGTAACTCCCTTTATGGCGAGGTCGTAAGTTTCTTCTGGAGGCTGAAAAAGGCTAATTACGCAAAAGGTGCATAGTAAAAAAGAGCCGAAGCCCCCTAGGTTCCAGAATGAGAAAAGAGAAGAAGTCCGCATTGGTTTGGTTTTATGGTTCAGCCTAAAGACAGGATCCATTGCGTAAAGACGTATTTTCTTCCCAGATCGATGGGTGTAAAAAAAGGAATCTTTTTAAAATAGCACATTTTAAAACGACGATCCATGCAGCAGGGCTGCCTATAAATTGGCCGACGCTACCTCCTAATTTCTAGTAAAGCCTTATCTTCAGGAGGGGCAAATCAGAAGACTATCTGCAACCCATAATTTGCTTGACTAGTGCTAATGAACGATCGCGGTACCATGAATCTCGAACCACTTAAGTCTGCTTTTCAAACCTTGAATCCTGGTATTAGGGAAAACGAGTGGAAAATGCTGAAAAAGCACTGCGTTGAGCGAAAGCTGAAGCGTCGAGAAATCCTTTTCGAGGAAGGTGCTTACCAAAGGTACATGGGCTTCATTAACCAGGGATTAATTCGGGAGTTTTTCATCGACAAAGATGGGGATGAAAACACCGTGTGGTTTTTTCAAGAAAATGGTTTTGTAACAGACTATTCGGCTTTCCTCCGAAATGTACCCACGAAAAACACCTTTAAGTGCCTAGAGCCCACCGAACTCATTCTGATTCCCCGAGACCTCATTCTAAAAGTATACCAAGACTCCCCGGCCTTTGACCGGTTTGGTCGATTAATCGCCGAAAACGTCTTAATTCAATTACAAGATCGGATTGACGATTTTCACTTTCTTTCTGCCGAAGAACGCTACCTCAAATATGGTAGAACTTATCCCGACTTGTTCCAACGCATTTCCTTAACCCACCT
>JBCDIO010000656.1:0-3051 GCA_038748815.1 Bacteroidota bacterium | reverse complement strand
GCCTATCTAAAATCTTCCTTGGTACGTGGAGAAAATAAAACCGCTCAACGATTAGGTAAGATGCTGAAATCGGGCAATTGGAGAGCCATCCAAAAAAAGCTCAAACACCGCCTTATTTATCTTAATCGCTTCCTTTTCACACGCTTCAAAAATGAACAACAGCAAAACCTCCAAGGCACGATCAATAATCTAAATCTGCTCTACAAACGCTATACTTGGAAGCCCATTAAGGAAAAAGTAGTCCTCATTCGTAGTTCAGAATTTGCTCCAAACCCTCCCGGTATGGTGAACGGATTCAATGGGTCCAACAACCATTCATTTCCATTACGCACGATTTTGTAATCCATCCGTGCATTGGTTTCGAAGGTTGTTTGATAATACCACAGATCCGTCTCCCCAATCTTACTCATGGTCCAAGAGGGATTCCAAAAGTTAAAATCGCCAGCGAGCTCTACACTACTGGCATTTCCTTGGTATAAGAAAATGACGGTTTGACTTCCTTCAATGACCGGCACCGTAGAAATAGTATCCATATATTGATCGATGAGCATCTGTTGGATTGTTGGATCACTTATTCCTTGGACGTTGGTTACAAAGTCCTGAAAGGATTGCCCTTGTAGGCTTAGGCTCAAGGTCAGAAAGAAAATGGTAAAGATGGAGAGAAGTCGGTTTTTTGGATTGAATAGCATAGCCTTTTAAATTAATTCAAACAATATCTAATGTATGCAATTCTATCCAAAATACCGGTAGCAAAAATATGAAATCCGCCGACTTTAGTCGGCGGATTTCCCTCGATTATTTGTCCTTTAAAGGTGTTTCGTAAGTGTTGAAAATTTGATCAAAGTTCATTCGATGCCCGGAAGCAGAACCGGCGAATCCGGTCATACCAGTTTTGATGAAATCTCCAATGATCGTTTGTTTGGGGCCAGAATGCAGGAACACCCGGCGGTCTGGACCCGGTTCCACGCTGAAGCTCAGAAGAAGATCCCGATACTTTTGTTCCCGACTAGTATCCAGTTGGGTTCCGTTCACCCAAATACCTTCTTCCTTATAAACCATAAAGACCGTACTCTTTTTAGATTCAATCGTTGCATCGGCGGTCAAGTTATTAAGAAGATACCTCCGAAGTTCCATCAGTTCCTTGTGATCAATCGCAACAGGATCTTGCTTCAATTGAAGTAAATCGGTGGTGAAAAGTCCCGGACTTTTGCAAGTATCTACAGTGGGATTGGCCCAAGGCCAGGCCTCCGAAGTATGGGTAATTGATCCATCGGGCTATAATTTGGGGTTATCTAGACTGTCCTTTTCTACCAATTCATACTCCTTTTGCGGTGCTTTGGCAAGTGGTAATAGATCATTGGGTTCAGGTGCCTCCAAGGCAGTACTTGGAAAGCTTACCACCGCAGGCATAGTATAAACGGGTTCTTCGCTGGTTTTTTCTGAGGTAATCCTAGGACTCAAGGGTACTGCGGGCAGTTCGGCGATTGGGGCCACTACCGCTTCTGGCAGAATAAGTCCCTGCTCAGCATGTACAGATGGAGTGCTGAGAGTAGAAAAACTGATTAAGCCAGCTATCGTAATAGATGCAGAAAAAATCATAATGTTTGTGTTGAGATGGAAAAATGATTTTACAATCATCCACCAGCCTAAGGCCGAAAATCCAATGACTACTTTTTGGATTTCCTCTTCACTAAGGGCCGGAGGTAACTGTCGAATCATCTCAAACTGTGGATCCTGTTTCATACTAAAATCGATTGAGCGGTTTTAAAAAGTACGGGTAGCTGCGTTCGATTCGGGCCTTCCGCCATTAATGCTCTTAGTTTTTGGCGTCCGCGGGAGATAGCCGTTTTTACGGCACCCGGTGTAGACTGTTGAAGTTCCGCGATTTCCCGCATACTGAAACCACTGATCTCAAATAGGATGATGGCATCCTTCTGTTTACTGGGCAAACGATCCAAGGCCTGGTACAATAGCTGAATATCCAGGCTGACTTCTGGAGAAATCCCCTGAGCTATCCACTTTTGTCGCTGTTGGGCCAGAATTTCTTGTCGCCGTTGGCGCGTCCGCCAAAGACTAATAGACCTTTTTTTGGCCGCTCGGATCAGATAATGCAAAAGCTGATCTTTTTGCCGTATCCGAGAAAAATGTAGATAAGCACTGAGGAGGACGTCTTGCACTAGATCCTCAGTGTCCATTTTCCCGGAGGCCAAGGCGGCACAATACCGTACAAATGGTTCGTGGCAACTTTGGTAGGCTTTCAGAAATTTGGATTGTTTGTCCGACCGCATAAGTTTGAGGTTCATTGATTCGCTTGGATAGTCGCAGCTATGCTAAAAAGGTTACATGGGCGTACTAATTTTTTTCAATCATTCTAAAATACGGTGTCAAAGGATTACATTTGATTCGGTATCGGCAAAAATAAAAGCTCCCAAAAGATATACTTTATCTTTCTCCTAGGCTTAATTTCTGCCCTTTGGGTTCATTGCCCAGATTATTTAGAGCGACGTGGCCTTCATTATCCGTCAAAAGAAAACGATGTCATTTAATCGACGCCATTTTATCCAGAAGGCCCTAGGAACAACTGCCACCCTTACTCTTTTGCCGTTTTTTCAAACTAGCACAGGGCAAGAGCTATTGGAGACTCTCCAGTCGACCCAAGATCCATCGTTAGACCCTGGAACTAGCGACGAAACGTTTTGGGCACTCATCCAGCAGGCCTATACGGTTTCTCCCAGTATCCTCAATTTGAATAATGGGGGGGTAAGTCCACAACCGCGAGTGGTACAGGAGGCCGTTGAGCACTACAACCGCTTAAGTAATGAAGCACCTAGCTATTATATGTGGCGAATTTTGGATCGAGGACGAGAACCCGTTCGAGAAAAGCTTGCTACCCTGCTGGGCGCAGATCCAAACGAAGTAGCCATTAATCGCAATGCAACGGAATCGTTAGAAACCATTGTTTTTGGGCTGCAGCTACAAAGAGGCGATGAGATTGTATTGAGTAAATACGATTATCCGAACATGATCAACGCCTGGAAACAACGTGCTCAT
>JBCDIO010000655.1:0-3058 GCA_038748815.1 Bacteroidota bacterium | reverse complement strand
TGGGCAAAACTGGCACCGCGGATATATGGGATGTTACCTCCCCCGGGTACATATTCTTTCGAAAGCGGAATTTGAAGCCCTGGGGGACCAATTCTCCGTAAAAGATATTCCCATTTGGGTCCACGATCGCCCTGAAATCGGCTTGAGCGTAGCTCAGGATGCTCCGGTCACCGCTTCCTCGGTTTTCGATAGCAATCCTGAAAATGCAGCGTCCAATGCAGTGGATCCAAATTATGATTCTTTTTGGTTTTCGGAAACCCTGGCTAGTCCCCAAGAAGCAGAAAGTATGACGATAGACCTCGGCGAAGAAAGATGGATCTCTGGTGTAAAGCTCAGCTGGCTCATTCTGGCCCATGCCACCGAATATCAGTTAGACGTTTCGGTAGACGGTCAGAATTGGGACTCCTTCTTTAGCACCACGAATGGTGACGGGGGGATCGACATTGTTGACCACCTGCAGGATGTCAGGGGGAGGTATATCCGTATCAGAATGTTTCGTGCCCTCCTCTTTAATTATGGTCTACAAAATGTAGAGATATATAGTCCGGATACCGAGTGCCTAGGCGAAAATACCACGAACGTACTACCGGTTTTAGTTCCCGCTGCTGCCCCGGTTTTAGCCTTCCCAAATCCGAGTAGTGGTTGGGTGCATTTTAAGGGCTTGCAAGCAGAGGATTGGGAGTCCGTTCAGGTGTACGATACCAAAGGGCGTTTATTAATTAACAAGGCATTTACGAACCCCTTTTCGTTGGTAGGCTTACCCGCTGGTCAATATCATCTTGCATTGATTGGAGAACGGGCAAGGTCGACGGTAAAGATTAGCCTACAATAGTTGTCAGGACGTTTTTGTGGACTATGAGTAATTGGTTAACAAGGTTTACATCTTGGTAATATTGCTTTCATCCAATCATTGCAGAATCTGTTACCGTCTACGACCCCGAGTACTCGGGGGTAGACGGTCCACCAAGTAGCGGATAAATACGAAGATCGAGCCTTTCACTCGCAAAGTCACGCAAAAAAATAATAAAGAAGGAAAAATACGATTCTTTCCTTACGTAATACACAAAGCGGCGGCCCCGTACTTCGAGGCCGCCGCTTATAGGTTTGCTTAAGGATGGAGGCTAATTCCCGGCCTTTTCTCCTTCTTTCTTCCGCTTCTTTTCCTTTTTCTTACGCTTTTTCTCGCCGGCGGCCCCTTCTACCATATTGTTTTTAGTATTCATATCGGCAATCCGCTTAGTCGGGTCTATTTCCACACTTACGATCTGCGCCATCTTAACTGGAATCTCAAACTCGTAGGTAGGATGCGTCCACGGCCAATCGGTCAATAAGTTGATCGAACCCTCCCAACGGTCGGGCCCTTTCTCTCCTCGCATCATACGTAGCGGAATGTAGTAGAACATTTGCTCGCCATTCTTTAAAGTGACCATTAGGTCAATGGGCATTGGGAAATTACTTTGGTTCTCGAGTCCGATCTTGGTCATCTTCTTACTCGCGCCTTCCTCTAAAGCCACACTGTAATCGATAGTCTTAGTGCCGTAAACCATGTATTCTTTATACCAATCCAACTCCAAACCACTCGCCCGCTCCATGATCCGAGTGAAGTCATTCGGATTCGGGTGCTTGTATTTCCAGGTTTCGTAGTAGTCCAATAGCCCTTGGTCAAAAGCTTTCTTACCAACAACATACTCCAACTGGCGCAAGAATACAGAACCTTTGGTATAGGAAGCTTGCCCATAGGCGTAGTTGGTGGAAAAGTGATCAGCGTGGGTCGCTAAGGGCTCTTCTAACCCACTTTCCGCTAAATTTTTATACCCTCGGTACGTATTTCGGTAGGGATTGTCGGTTGGATCTCCGGGTACTAAGCCTTTCGTTCGCAGGTGATTCATTACTTCGGCAGTAGCGAAACTCGTAAACCCTTCATCCATCCAGGCGTGGAGTGCTTCGTTAGACCCCAAGATCATCTGGTACCAACTATGCATCAATTCGTGTACCGAAACCCCCACTAAACTGGGAAAGCTACGTTCTCCGGTAATCAGGGTACCCATGGGATACTCCATACCACCGTCACCTCCCTGTACAAAAGAATATTGCTTATAGGGATATTGACCAAACCGCTGATTTATATAAGTGAAGGCCTCGTCCATTACCTTGGGGAGCATGCCCCAATATTCCTCGGTTTTCTCATTTTTCTGATAATAGAAATGCAAGGTTAGACCATCGGCTCGATCCAAGCGATCGTGCGTATAATCCGGATCGGCACCCCACATGAAGTCGTGGACGTTTGGTGCCAGAAACCGCCAGCTGATCTTTCCATCTTTGGCCGCATTACCTTTGGCCATAGAGCCATTCTTTCCGTAGCCATAGCCAATTTGTTCCGGGTTTTGTAGGTAACCGGTCCCCCCAACAATGTAGCGCTCATCGATATTGATCGTGACGTCGAAGTTGCCCCAAATGCCGTAAAACTCCCGCCCTACGTAAGGATTAGGATGCCAACCTTGATAATCGTATTCGCACAATTTTGGATACCACTGCGACATAGAATAGGAAATACCCTCCTTGCTATCGCGTCCCGACCGGCGTACCTGTAGAGGAACTTGAGCTTCAAATTCCATGTAGAGAGTTACCGTTTGTCCGGGTAGAATGGGTTCGCCCAATTCAACTTCCAGAATGGTTCCTACTTCCTCGAAAGTAGCCGGCACTCCCTGGCAACTCAAACTTTTCACTCTTAGGTAGCCAATCTCCTTATCATTGAGCTTGGAAATCCGATCACCCACCCGTGGGTCTGGATCGGGCAGGGTCCGATTTCGTACGTCCATCATACTGCCCGGCTGGAAGGCATTGAAATATAAGTGGTAAAACACCTGGTCTAGCTCATCCGGAGAATTATTGGTGTACTCCAGAGTTTGGGTGCCGGTAAACTGGTGATTAGCAACATCAAAATCGATGTTCAGGGGTGTGACGGAGATCTCGTCCACCGATCCGTCGCCGTTCAGGTCGAACGCAATGGTTTGGCGGGGGGTCGGGAACAATGTCTCATCAATGAAAGACTGTGCCA
>JBCDIO010000654.1:0-3062 GCA_038748815.1 Bacteroidota bacterium | reverse complement strand
GGTAAGCGGAGGATTTGAGGTTAGTTATTTAAATCGAATCGCCAAAGAATGTGACAACTGCCCCGTCGAAGGTAGCTTGAAAACGGGCAACTACCAGTTTTTAAATGAAGAAATGGTCGATCAAGGAGATGGTATCTATCTTTTTGGTGGATCTAACAACGAGTTTTTCAGAATCTATTCTCAAGCCACTTCGAGCCAGGTTTGGAATTTTGATCCCATTAATGGAATCACCGCTTCTATTTTGATGATTAGTGAAATGGACATATTTGGAGTGCCCGATTCGGTCAAAACCATTGGATTAAGCAATGGCTTGCAGATCTTATTGTCCAAAAATCACGGGATCATCCAATTCCCCGATTTATTGGATGGGTCTGACGAAATGTATGAACTTATTGGGATTTCTAACCTAGGAAAAGGCTTTGTTACGCCGGACTTTGATCAGCTGTATAATTGGAGTCCAGGAACTGTACTGATGTACGAGGAACAAAGTTACTTTATCGGTATTGCCGAATCTACTTTCAGAAAGCATACCGTTCTTGAGGTAGAAACCTATACGGATTCGGTAGTCGTATTTGTAGAAGAAGCCGGAAACACAGTAACACTGGAGTATGGCTATCCCGTAGATACTACTACTTTCTACGATGCTAATAAACGCCTCGTTTTTTATCGAAACCAACTGCCCGGTGTAGATGGTCAGATCAGCGAAGTGGTGAAAAATCCAACCGAATGGGCCAACGGTGATCACTATGCTTTTATTAGCGTGGAAGATATGGGTAATGGGCGAATCAGTAAATTACTGGGTGCTAAGAATGATGAGCCTTCTTTGTTCTGGCCCGACCAGGATGATTCAGGCCTATTGGTATTAACCCAAGAAGCCGCGGATGCCTTTCACTTGGAGTATGAGACGGGTTTAGGAATAACCAGCTATAACCTGTGGATTTTTGAATCGGCAGAATCCTTTGAATTGATCGGTCACATCGTTGATGGGGTAGAGGAAGGAGTCATTCTTTCTAATGACGAACTGCTTTTTACGACGTCTACTAGAGAGATCGTGCTAGAACAAAAGGCTCTGAAAGTTGCTCCGAATCCTGTGACCGACTGGCTGCAAATCAGCTGGGAACTTACGCTAGATAAAGAAGCTTCTTTGCGTGTATATAATACGCAAGGACAATTGGTAGAAGATCTACGCATTAGCGCTGGACAGAATACGCATGCCATCCAGACAGACCACTGGCCTAAAGGCAATTACTGGGTGCGCATTGTAGCGAGTGATTGGAGAGGAAACGAACGAGTGGTCAAACAATAAGAACGTAACCAGAATAGGAATATTAGACGTATGGTGGTGCCCGGCTTGTCCGGGCACCTCTTTTTTATCGTTCGTAGAAGAGTTTACTGTGTTTTTTTTGGGCAGCCGATGAGTTCGTACACGATTAGTGAGGACAAAAAAAGTGCGGGCTATCAGCCCGCACGGATCCTCAAATTCTCATATATAGTAGCTAATGATCATGTACTTTTTAGCATGCTTACTGCCCTTGTCCAAGGGAGTAGCCCCGCCTGCCATCAAACTCATATAGATTCTCCGTTTTAATGACATCTAAGCCTTCTTCTACCGCATCGAGCAGCAGCGAAGGAATACTGGTTGCCGAAGCTAATGTTTCGTTTGGCACTTCGTATCGACAACGCCAGTGATCGGTTACAAAGGTCTCTTCAAAACCATTGGGCCAAACCTTCACCCCACGATTAGTGATCATCGTTAGTCGAATATCGCGGTTGATCTTTTGTAGACGAGCCGCCAATTCGTTTGGGTCTTGCCCTTTCCAGTCTACGAATACGTCCACTCCTTTTAACTGCTTGTCAGCATTTTTCGGGCGAATGTATTCTGGCATCTTCAAGGTCATATCGCGAGCGTACTCTGCGTTCACCAACTTTTTCGGTTTCTGACCAAGACGATCAATAACCGCTTGGGCAAACTCTTGGGTTCCTACCTTTTGGGTGCTGACCCCTTCTTTATAAATATCTGGTGTATGAATGCCCTCTTCGATGACGCAAGACCAAGCATTCTTAATGGTTTCCGCCACATCCGGTTGCCCCAGGTGGTTGAGCATCAAAGCAGCAGCTCGCAGTAGGCCAGATGGATTGGCCATGTTCTGACCCGCAATATCTGGAGCCGAACCGTGGATCGCCTCAAACATAGAGCAAGTTGGACCAATATTAGCAGTACCCGCTAAACCTACAGAACCAGAGATTTGGGCCGCAATATCCGACACGATATCTCCGTAAAGATTGGGCATCACTACTACATCAAAACGCTCGGGAGTATCCGCCAATCGAGCTGCTCCGATATCGATAATCCAGCTGTCGGATGCAATATCAGGATACTCTTTGGCTACTTCTTTAAATACATCGTGAAACAAGCCGTCCGTATGTTTCATAATGTTATCCTTGATGAAACAGCTTACTTTCTTGCGCTGATACATCTTGGCGTATTCAAAGGCGTAGCGAACAATGCGCTCACAGCCTGGTCGTGTAATGAGCTTTAAGCATTGCACCACTTCGTCGGTTTGCTGATGCTCAATACCGGCGTACAGATCCTCTTCGTTTTCACGAATGATCACCAAATCCATTTCTGGATGTTTCGTTTGTACGAAAGGGGCAAAGCTGCGGCAAGGACGCACATTTGCGTACAAGCCTAGGGTTTTCCGCAGGGTTACATTTAAACTCTTATAGCCGCTTCCCTGCGGGGTGGTTATCGGGGCTTTCAAAAAGATTTTATTCTTTCGAATCGTATCCCAGGATGCAGCACTAATTCCACTGGTACCCCCAGCTTCATAGACTTTTTTCCCGACTTCGATCACGTCCCACTTGATCCGCGCGTTCGCGGCTTTGAGTACAGAGAGGGTGGCTTCCATGATCTCCGGACCAATCCCGTCTCCGTAGGCTACTGTTATTGTTTGCATATAGTTTTGGTTGGTTTATTTCGGTTAAGTCCTTACAAAACTACCGGCTAACTAACATAAGTAAAAATTTATTCTTTTAATTAATTATATAATTAATATTTATGC
>JBCDIO010000653.1:0-3063 GCA_038748815.1 Bacteroidota bacterium | reverse complement strand
GTTTAGAAATGTTGGTTACAAAGTATTAAGTACACTGTGATTTAAATTACTAAAAGATACGATGGTTAGTATCTTCCTAGCCGATGCCCACACAAAAAAGACTCTAATCGCAACTACAGCCTTATTTGGTTTAGTGCCTTTCTCAGATCATTTATTTCGGGGCACTTATCCGATTTAAGAATTTCTGAAACGCTCCAGAAACAGGCAAGGAAGGAGTACGCATTCTCTCCTGTACTCCTTCCATCTTATCCTGTTGTAAGGCCTTCCTTGTCAAGTTTCTTTCGTGTTAAATAATGTGCTTTGCTTATTTGTTGTCAAAGCAAATGAATGTTGTCTAATTACCGAACATCTAAGCCAAATAGGACTTTACTTTGTAGGCGTACGTACGAATAGCCACTTCCTGAATTTCCCCCTTTCAAACCAACATTATTTCACCTGATTTTGGATTTCTTTCGACGGGAAAGATCCTGATACCGATATGCCCTACGGGGATTCAAATCTGCAATTACACTATGAAATTCAACGTTCTAACCTTTGGCAAATTAGTCTTGGGGCTATGTTCATTATTAATTAGTACCGCTTCTTTTGGTCAGTTTAGAGAAGAGATTCCAGTTGTTTTAACCGAGGACGACTTAGGCGTTTTACAAGGTCTCCCAGTAGACCAGGTAGTTGGCTTTAGTTGGTCCAATGAAAGCTGGCAACAAATCCCAATTCAAATTGACGAAAGACACTGGAAGACGGCTTTAAGCTTATATGGATTAGATAATATCGACCCAATGTTTGATGTTCTCGAGGTTCTAGCCTACGCTGATGAGAAAACGTATTCAGGTGCGGACGAAGATCCAAGCTTGGACGAAAACGATGAACTCGTTTTTATGGCTTACTCAGCCGGGAACAAATACAATGGAGATTTCCTACCTAACAATGTTATTGGAGACCCCTATGAAGTGGCGCTCACAGATGAGTTGAATGGTATTACGCGCTATGTATACTTCTTTGAACAAGACGGAAATTACGACCCTTCCGCAGGAATAAACCTAGTAGAATATAAGTACGAACTAATCGCGCCAGGTGCTTTTAAGGAAGCCTACGTATTCAATGACTTCAATCCGGAGGATTCTTATGTAAATACGGACTACTATCAACAACACTACAGTGATGATTGGCTGCGGGATGGATTGACTCTTAAAACGGGTAATACCCCCGAGGATGATCTACTAGATTATCACAAAAACCAATTCGTTCCAGGAAACTGTACCCGTCACCCGGGGACTTTTAGTGAAGGTACTGGAATGCACATCGCCAGTTTTGATGGTCCAATCCGGGCCGTTCGCTCTTGGATGGGTGCCAACAGTGGTGCCTTAATTTCACGGACGCACATCTTTTACGAACAAATGGATGAAGTAGAAACAAATTTTCGGGTTCATTCTATTCGCAGTTTTATGGATTTCTTCGATTTTTCCACCAAAGCTGCCGGTATGACTTGGTATAACGAGCATAATTTACAAGGCTTCCTAGTGGATGGAAATCAAGATCCCGTAGATACAACCTATGCGAAATGGTCTTTAATGGCTGGAGACCAAGGATCTATTTTGATCAATAACCGAATTGAATCCAACTTTCCAGTAGATACCATTTTCTCCTATTATTCGGACCAGGCAAATGCTCCTACTCAACAGTGTATAGGAGACCAAAATGAAGTAGCAGCCCACGGCTGGTGGATTGGTCAACGACTTCCTAATACGGACCCTCGATTAGGTAATGAGAATAATAAGATCAATATGTTTTTGACCAATTTCTATCTAGGCCAGAATAAGACCCCTGCCAATACTGCCTACCTAAGAGATTATCTGGACTATCCCCTTTTAATCAATGAGGTAAGCTCTTCTACTACTCAAATTGCTCCCTCGATGGAACTCCCGGTTAGCATCATTCCGAATCCAGCTCAGGACGAGATCAAAATCGGAGTTGCTGGTCTTGAGAAAGGGGCCGCGTTAAACCTCTTTTCCATTGATGGGCGTTTAGTGTGGTCTACCAACTTCCGTAATGATGAAGTAGTATCACTACCAGGTACGCTTGGTAATGGAATGTACTACCTTCAGATTACCCATGAGAAGGGTATTTCCAATAGTAAGTTATTCATCCAGAGATAGGGTAATGCCCTCGAGCATGTTTGGAACTCAAAGTGAAGCCTCCAAACATGCTCAAAGGCTCCTTCTTCTACGACACCCAAATTCGCTTCATCAGTAGAAAGAATTCTCAAACGGTTTCGGATCGATCTCTAGTAGCCAACGGGAGAAAGGATGCAACGAGTCCACCTCAAAACAAAGGGCTGGGTTAACGGAACTCCGAAAATAAAGATGATCCGTTCCAATTGAATCTCCGTAGAACGTTAATGCGAGTTCCGGCAAACTATCCGCAGCTAGGAATTCGACTTGGCCAAGTTTGGCAGACTTTACCGAACGGCATTCTGGATCGACCTTGGGCGTCAGATAGCCCGTCTGATTATCTCTAAGTATCCAGCTGAAGGAATTGGCTATCGAATCGGGTAGCACCCAAATACTATCCCCTTCGATCTGTGCCAAAACATAGCTAAAAGACCACCCGTTTCTCGGCTTCCACCTCTCTGGTAACAGTTCAATGGGACTTAAAGGCAGATCCTGACAGATAGGAGGTTCAATGGGGAACCACAGGTCATTTTCTACTTTGGGTAGAGAAAGCCATTCCCAACAGGAATTTTCACCGGCTTGTAGAGAAAACGTTTCCTTACGATTTACGTTCCCTAAAGAGATTCTCAAGGTCGATTGATCCATTTCGACCTGCTGCCGCTGGGTTTTCTCTAAATCAGCGGCTCGCAGGGAGCGCAAGGTAGTGACTAGTTGCTGTGCGGCCCTTTCTTTGGCGGGCAGGGTGATATTTTGGTAAGTAACTACCCAGTTGCCGCCTGAACGTTGCAGGGTTAGCGTCGTATCGGCTCGCTGAATTTCGAGAAAGGTTAAGGCCTGTTCCTCAAAATGAATGAGTTGAGTTGGGGTGACCGAGGGGTCTGGTTGCTTAGCAACC
>JBCDIO010000652.1:0-3068 GCA_038748815.1 Bacteroidota bacterium | reverse complement strand
GTTTCTCGGCGCTAATGGGATGCCGGAGAAGATGAGTATTGTTCAAGGGGTTGGAGCGATTACCGGAGTTATATTATACTTGATCTTGATTCCGGTGTACGATATCGTTGGTGCTGCTATTGGTTCTTCCGTTGCCTATTTGGTCTCTAGTCTAGCTGCTTTTTACTTTTTCTACCGGATTGTACCTTTTGGCTCGGTTAATATGTTTCGCATTACGCTACAGGATTTGCGCTGGGTTATCAACCGTTCGATGAGTAGTATCGGTTTTTTGCAGAAAATCTGGTATCGTATCACCGGGCAAAAACCACCCAAAAAAGAAAATAAAGCGCAGCAGGACGATGAGGCTTCTATTCCTTTCGAATAATTAATTGACTGAAATGAACAACTAAAGAGCAGCACCTGGCCTTTATAGTATATGTGGCAGCGGATCATGGAGTGGTGGACTCCTTTTGTAGATTGGATGTATAGTTTCGGCGCTCAATACGGGGTAGATCCGCTGATCTTTGCGCTGTTGTACTTTGGTACGATTCCCTTCAATATTTTTGCCTTATTCTGGCTCGGGCAGCGATTGAGAAAGCGACGTTCGCCTATTGCACCTCTTCTTTTACTCTTTTTCAGTTGGGTTGGTACTTATGTTTACCTCTTCTCGGTGGGGCAGAATATTCCCACCTGGGTATACACTATTGTGATCCTGATGATGCTGGGAAGTGCCGTTTACACGACGAAACGGATACAACGATTGAGGCAACGGTACCGTGATGAGCTCAATTAGTGTACACATTGTCGAGTAGCCAACATAAAACCACCCTGGATAGCCTATCTTTTTTTAACACATACTAATAATTTCGTGGTGTTATCTATTTACTAGGAGTATCCTGGTTGATTAGATGCGATCCTAAACAGAAAGAGTCCCAAGAAAGGGCCCGTTTTGCACTCAATAAAAACCCACACCTATGACCCCCTGCTATGGCCGAGGCTTACGCCCTTGGCTCTATTGCGCTATTCTCCTATTGGCTTTTGGATCGGCCAATACCCAAACGACCATTTTCGTCGAGGACTTCGAGACCGACGGTAATGGAGATCGTTACGATATTTCCAATGAATTTTACTGGAAGGAAGATGCCTATTTCGGTCGCGTTTACGGCCCCTTAGGGTGGTTTGGTTCCGATGAGAGTGGTGACCAGATTAAGATTATCGGAGAGGGAAGTTCAAAAGTACAAGTCGGTGAGTATACGAACTATAATGGTTTGTACTATGTGGCTGGCGAGGATCAAGACTCAGCTCCCGGGGATGGCCTGCACGAAAAACGATTCTCGTTTGAACTAAATATTTCTGAAGCTTCGGGCCTTTCCTTCCGCGGGTTATTTGCGGCGGGTAATACTCATAGTTGTGGTCAAAACCAATACGATCCGGACGATTATATTCAAGTACAATACTCCGTGGATGGTGGACCGATGCAACAGGGAATGTGTTTCAATGCTCAAACCAGTTGTGATGGAGGGGTGAATGCTCCTATGTTTTCGGATCCCAATTGCGATGGAAATAACACTACTGGCACGGTTATAAATAATGCTTTCGCCGAATATTCTTTTGCTATTCCGGATGGGAACTACCTACTCTTAGAGATCATCATCCATATTGAAGATCAAAACGAAGAACTAGCCTTTGACTATGTACGCATTCTGGCAGAGACCGTTACTTCCTGTGATGCGAATGCCGGTAATCTGGGTGGGCCTAGTGTAGGCGTCTGTGCGGGTGAAAGTATTGGCGTAGAAGTAGTTGGTAATCAGACAGGAGCCGATTACACTCAGGCCTTTTTGGTGGTGAATGAAGGTGGAGTGATTGAAAGCATCCAATACACTAGTCCACTGGTGATGAATACCCCAGGAATCTATACGGTATACAGCTATAACTACCAGACCTTAGGTGGAGCAAATCCGAATCCCGAATCACTCAACGAAATTGATTGTGAGAATAATTGTTGTGATCTGATGGAAGGGGATTTTGTGGTGACTGTAGAAGAAAATTCCGTTGGTTTTGTGCCGAGTCCGGGATCCTTCTGCCAGAATGAAGGAACGATTACCAATCTTGGTGGGGGAACCCCCGAGGGTGGGAATTATTCTGGGCCGGGAGTGATCGATCAGAATGATGGAACGTATCACTTTAACCCTCATTTAGCGGGTAGTGGTGAGCATTTGATTACCTACACTCCTAAAGGAAGCTGTTCGTCCGGAGCAAGTACCGTGGTGGAAGTATACGAAGTGCCCAGTCTAACGCTGGAACTGGACTCTGTCTTCTGTTTTTTAGAAGGCTCCGTCATCTTGGGAGGAGCAACTCCGGCCGGGGGAGTGTATACTGGTAAAGGAGTAGAAGACGTGGGTGATGGCTTGACCTTTACCTTTGATCCAATGGTTGCTTTGGTGGGTACCCATTTGGTTACTTACACGTACACGGATGCCAACGGTTGCACGGAAACAATCGAATCGAGTGGTGCCGGCTTGGAAGTATTAGCCGCTCCTGCGGTGGGCGTTGTGGCCCCGGAAGACATCTGTGAGGATGCTGGCATTTATTTTGATCTAGGTTCAGGGACACCGCTGGGTGGATTTTATTCGGGGGCGGGCATTGTTGATGATGGTAATGGAGAAACCTTCACTTTAGATCCAGCGGCCATTGGGGCTGGTCTACATCCGCTGACCTATTCTTACACAGGAGAAAATGGGTGTTTTAATCAAGCGACGGTAACGTTTGAGGTTATTGCTGCCAGTACGACCTTCTGTCTATTCTATAATGATAGCGACATGGATGGAATTGAGGACGATTTGGATAATTGCTTGCTGGAGCCAAATGCTGATCAGCTAGATTTTGATGGAGACGGTTTAGGCGACGAATGTGATAATTGTCTTCGCTGGGCTAATGCTGATCAGATCGATACGGACGGAGATGGGGTTGGTAATCTTTGTGATAAGTGTCCCGATATTCCCTTCGATTCGCAAAATGATCCGGACAAGGATGGCTTAGGCGACGAATGTGACAATTGCCCCAATATTAAGAATGGAAACCAGGGAGAC
>JBCDIO010000651.1:0-3074 GCA_038748815.1 Bacteroidota bacterium | reverse complement strand
ATCCGTCTACGACCCCGAGCACTCGGGGTCGTAGACGGATTCCGAAGTTACCGTCTTTTTTTCTGAATGATCGTAAAAGGTAAGAATCCAAGGTCATCTTGATTAAATAATTAGGCTTTGGGCCTTTGTGTAAGCTTAAGAGCATCTGGTACACATAAAACTAGTTTGAGTCTTTCCCAAACCACTTCGCTTTGAGTATTACACTCTAGTCAGCAAAGAAATAGCTTATCTTTCCGACTATCTTTATCTCAAGAATACGACGGTATGCTTAAATCGTTCCTCCCCAGTTTAGGTCTCCTTGCTGTGCTTATTTCCTGTCAACCTAAGGCTACGGAGCCTTCCGAATTTCCTCGACACCGCTTTGCGGATCGACCGAAGATGTACACGCTATTTGATGAAGTTAAGAAAGAATACCTCTTTGTAGATCGGGTAGGAAAGCTACTAGTTGATGGAGCGGAGGTTACCAGTAAGGATGATTTTCGAGATGGTGCCATGCGCCTATGGCTCAACGAAAAGCCAGCCATTATCGATGATGCCGGGAATTTCTTGGTTCCCCTGGGATTTGACCGACTGCTGTACTATCAAAATGGGAATTTCTTTGCCTGGAAGGATTCTGTTTGGACGTACTGAGATACGACCGGAACAGTACATTTTAGCTTAGCTAAAGAAGTACAACCCCACGGTCCATTTGGGAAGAATGGCCTAGCGGCTGCCCGCATCAATAACTACCGTTATGGGTATATGGATACCCTTGGTCAGGTGGCAATCGAAGGAGATTACTACCAAGTGAATGCCTTCGAAAGTTTTGGTATGACAGGGGTGCAGTCGGCACGCTCCCCTCGTAAATGGGGGTATATCAATACCCAGGGGGAAATGCTGATCGAGCCGCAATTCGATTACATCATGGGGTCCCCGAGTTACGAACAAGAAATTGATTTTGCCTATTCATCGACTACGGGCTATACCGTAGTGAATAAGACCCTTAGAAAAGCAGTAATGGATAGTGTGGGAGCTTATTACTACTGCCCTGGATTCTCACAATGGATCGGCATCAAGAAAATGAACGGTAAGGCTGGCTTCATCGACAAAGCCGGAAATGTAGTTGTTCCCTTCGACTTTACTGATGTGGACTGTTTTGATAACCTGGGCCTGGCTCCCGCCAAAAACGAAAAGTACTGGGGCTTCATCAATACCGATGGCGATTTTATTAAGGAACCCGAATACATCTTCGTACACAAATTCGAAGATGATGACTACGCAATTGTAAGTCCGTATTTGACAACCGTTGGCATGATCAATCGGCAGGGTGAAATGGTAATTCCGCCTGATTTCTACAATTTCAAAACCCGCAATGGAATCAAAGCCGGTTGGGAGCTATTATTTGCCTGGGGTAAGAATGGGGCTGGTTATATTGACCGTTCTGGAGCGTTTGTTACGCAGACCCACTTTCTGGATAAAGGCTATAATTTCCACGATCGGGAATACGCTGCCGCTCGCGATTCTTCGCATTATGTAGGCTTGATTAATCGGCAAGGAGAATTTGTAATTCCAGCCCAATTTGACTATCTGCAATTTGAGGGAGACAGCGATATCTTAAAGTATGTGATTGACCGAAAGACGGGGTATTTCTCCCTCGACCAACAACGATATTTTGTGTATCCAAAAGATACACTGGCACAAATGATTAAGACCATCCAAGCGACAAGGGGGCCGGATTGGAAAGGATTTTAGTATTCTATTGGAGGGGCTTGGTTCTGTTAAACCGAGATGCACGGCTACAAAACGATTCATCCTGAAGGTCTACTATTGGTGTTGTTTATGTTACGGCTAGTGCAGTCATTTAGAAATCACTGAATAAACGATTTATGCCCACTTTTTCATCCCGCTTATCTTTCTCGCTTTTTGGATGCTTGTTCTTACTGGTTGGTTGCTCGGTCAGTAAGTTGCAGAATAAGGGTTCTGTTCAACCGGTCGATTTTTATACCAAGGTTCCATTTACCTACGTCAAGGGGCTCGTTGGCTTGGATGTGGAGATAGAAGGGGAGAAACGCCTGTTTTTATTTGATACAGGGGCAGATGTGAGTGTCATACAACGCGATACGACCCAGGGGCGAACGGGGAACTATGGTGGGGCTTCCAAGCAAAAAATGGAGCTTGGGAATGAGATTGTACCAAGCATGAGAATAGGGGAGGTAAGCTTCTTGGAGACTTATGCAGTCAATGGGAATCTACGAGGGCTGCAAGAACCAATTCCGAACTTCGGCGGCTTGATTGGCCAACCGATCATCCGCAAAGCCAACTGGCTGATTGATTACCCGAACCAAACCGTAGAAATTTCTAATAAGGACTTGTACGACGAATCGTTCGTATCCTTTGAGGTAGTCCGGGAAGGTGGATATACTCCCTACACTTTTTTGGAAATGGAGGGAGAGCGGTACAAGGTGATCATTGACTTGGGGAGTACTTCGATGATTAATCTACCGGAAAACTCAAAGTTTGCCAAAGCCGTTCGAGCGAATATCGAATTAGAAGACAACACCCGCAATCGCTATACCTTAGGTGGTTTACAAGAAATTACCGAAAAGGTGGGTACGATCCCTGAGATTAAGCTTGGTTCTTTTTCCTTGGAGGATGTGACCGTCAGCATCAACGAAACGAGTCAGCCCCGCATTGGGATGAAATTCTTTCAGGATTTTGCGATTTACATCGATAATGCCAACGGTGGTGTATACCGCTTAAAGCGATTGCAATAAGGGGAGTAAAGGTCTATGGAATAAATCGGAGGGTTATTACTTGCTGTTCAGGCTGCTGTTTGGTGGCAGAAAGGTGATTTCACGCAAAGGACGCAGAGGCAATCGCAAAGCGCGCAAAGGTAGTTGCTTAAGATGGTTCTGAGGATCAATCGGAGGGTTATTACTTGCTGTTCGGGCTGCTGTGTGGTAGCAGAAAGGTGGTTTCTCGCAAAGGACGCAGAGGACGCAAAGGCAATCGCAAGGTGCGCAAAGATGGTTGCTTAAGATGGTTCAGGGGATCAATCGGAGGGTCAGCACTTGCTGTTCAGGCTGCTGTTTGGT
>JBCDIO010000650.1:0-3075 GCA_038748815.1 Bacteroidota bacterium | reverse complement strand
GCAAATTACTACAAATTACGACTACTTCATTACTCTTGGTCACAAATGCAACTCCCAACGAAAAATGATATTGGCGATACCCAAAACCAAGGAGTTTGGTCACCTTAATTGTTCATACTCTAATTCTGCCCTTTGTACCCTAAACGAATGGATATTTTAACCGAGGAGATTTTTGTTTAGATCAAGACGCACAGGGCTCGTAGTCGCAGCTACGAAGGCGAGCACCTAACAGAGTAAAAACTAAGAAGATCGCCCTCCCAAAGGAGGGCGAACCCAATCATCAACTAATCAAATAAGGAGTTCTTATTGCTTTTGGAAAAGGACCTTAGTCAGCTCAGCAATACTTACGCGAACGCCGTCTACATTTCCTTGTGCATTGCGGGCTATTTCAAGTTCGTAAGAACCCATTTGCAGCACATCTTCGGCGACTAACTCAGCGTCTCGATCTTCTCCATTCTTAAGCACTAAATAGGTATCGTTTTCCCGGTAGGTAATACTGATTTCGGTATCCGTTTCGGCATTGTAGAATCGGCCATTTAAGGCTCCTCGGTCATAATTACTGAGGTCGGCATCGGGTAGTCGATAATAAGTGGCGGGAGCCTGCTCAGACAGATAAATCGTGAACTGTTGATCTGGTGTTCCGACCTTTGAAAAGTTCATCTTTAAGTCCGGAAAATGGCCGTAGTGGAATAAGCCACCCTCTTCATTGATGAGTGCCCGGGTAGGCTGATTCGAAATTTCTCGGAAAAGAGCACCATCCTTTTCAATGATATCAATGATACCCCCATCCGGAGATTTATACTTACCCAGTAGTTCTTTGATGTCATCTACCTTTTCAATCGTCTCGGGCATGCCAGGATATTCATCCAAGCCTTTTAGATCTAGTAAGATGTCAATGAGCTGTTTAGCCAAGCCATTAGGGTTTACATTCCCGTTATTTGCATGCACCAGAACGGATATCTTCTTCTCTGGAAATCGTAATACGGTAGCCCGGTAAGCCCCAGTACTTCCATTGTGCCAGGTATAGCTTAGCCCTTTATAGGTTCCAAATTCTAATCCGTATCCATAAGTGAATTGGATAGGAGATTGACTCTCGTTAATAAGTTCCTTAGAAAGGTACGTACCATCATTGGCTTGCAGAATGGTCTCCCACTGCAATTGATCTTTCAGGGTTGTAAATAAGCCCCCATCTCCATGCGTCTCAGAAACCGCTGGGTATTCTAGCCAACCATTCCAATTGCCATAGGATCTAGCTTTGTTTGGAATAACCCGCATGTAGCTTGTTTGGTAAGACGTGCTAGGCATGCCCAAGTTCTCAAACAGGGCCTTCGCGTAATCGCTAAAATCTTCTCCACTAATCTTGGCGACCAGCTCGGTCATAATGATGTAGTTCGAATTGCTGTAGGCATATTTGGTCCCTGGTTTAAAATTAAGCCCCAGCTGTGCCTGTAAAAGCGCTATAGCGTCGTCATTATCCATAAACTGTTTCCACCACGGTTGCTCTTTCAGTCCGTACAGGTTGGTATAATCACGGATACCGCTAGTGTGTGCAATTAGCTGAGCTACCGTAATTGGTTCTTCAATGGTTGGATATAAATCTGGCAAATACTTTCGGATATCGTCTTCCATACCGAGTTTCCCCTCGGTGATGAGTTTCAGCACACATAAAGCGGTATACTGCTTGGCGACCGAGGCGATATTGAACCGAGTGTTTTGGTCAATTTTCACTAAATGCTCCATATTCGCGTAGCCGATATAGTTTTCATAGTTTATGGTCCCGTCTATCAGAATGCCAACCGCCAAGCCGGGAGAATCATCATTCACATACTCGTATAATACTTGGGTTATTTCCTCTTTTTGGGCAGCGCTAATGGATTGAGCCGAAAGGTTTACAGTAGTAATAAAGAAGATCAGGATTAGGATTCTTTGTAGGATCATGATTTGAATAGTTTGAGTTTTTTCTTCAAAGGAAGCTCAAAAACCAGGTGCCATCGCTCCAAATGATCATTTGAACCCAAGTTTTACAACTTATTTTGGTTGATAAACTGCTGGGGAGTAAGCATGGTGTGCTTCTTAAAGGCCCGATTGAACGTAGTCTTGGAATTGAAACCACAATCCAAGGCAATACCCAGGAGGGTATTTTGGGCGTGTTCGCCCGCTCGCAATTTCTGGATGACTGCCGCAGCGCGTTTCTCGTTCACAAAATCATTGAAGTTCATTTGGAACTCCTGATTGATGGCTTTAGAGACAATACTGCGATTCGTATTCAGCAAGGTGGCGAGATCCGTGAGGGTCAGGCTTGGGTTTTGGTGCAGCTTCTCCGCCTCGAAGAGGTCATTGATCTTTGGCTTCCAATTGGAAAGAATATCCTGATCTCCTTCCAAGGGCGAAGGTGGAGTCTCCATTTCTTCTACGGGCTCCCAGTCGACCAATGAATCAGCCGGCATTTTAATAGTTGCCCGAACTGTATTGTTATAACCGCTGATAGAGATGTATTGTAAGAGCACGGAGAAGCACAAATAGTACCAATACTTGCTCCCAAACTGGCCCCATTCTGGGTTCAAAATGAAAAATAGTACCCGCAGTAAAAGGATGAGGCTAAAGGCAATGGCGAAATGCTGAATCCAATTAAAGGCAATGGCATCGGCAAAACTCACTTCTTGGACGGAGATTTTTCGGTAGTTCCAATAGTACCGCAAACTCAACAATAGGTAGAAAAGCATGGAGACTAAACCAGCCATTTGGTACCAGAAAGCCAAGTCTTTATCTCGGCCATCGGCGTAGAAATAGTACTCCTCGAAGAGGAAGACGTCTCCTACAAAAACCACTAGGGAATAGAGCAGATACAGCGCCGCAGGCAAGAAGTGGATCAGATCAGTACGGCTCAATTGAAAGTCTTTGTCTAAAAGAGCCTTTACGTAGAAGAAGAGAACGGGTCCAATCAGAAACAATTGTTGAAACGGCACAAAGAACATAAACGTTCGGTACGTACCACCCGAATACCAACCCGCATATCCCAACATAAACGGACAAAGATAGAAACCACCCAATACCACAAAAGTAGCCAGCCAGAAG
>JBCDIO010000649.1:0-3077 GCA_038748815.1 Bacteroidota bacterium | reverse complement strand
CCAACATAACGTTCAGAAGAGAAAATAGTATGGAAGTATTTGGGCAACCAAATATTGATTCCTGGTACGTAGAAACCGCAAAAAGAAGTGAACATCCGGTCATTATCTTCTCGATCGAAGATAACCAAGTATGGTTTGCGAACAAGCCTGCGGAAACCCTCGCCCAGAAATTCTTTACTGGTGAAAAAATGACTGGTTTTTTTGACTTCGTGGCTAGTTGGCCAGAGGTTATTATACCCACTACGCTGACAGAAGGCTTCGCTCGATTTTATAGCCTAATCGGGAAAGATGGTAATTGGAGCGAAGAAGTCGAAATTCAGCTTTCCCGGATCCCTCCTTTTGATCGGCGAATCATTCAGGTACATTTACAGATAAAGTCCTCTAATTTTGCCTCCACCTCCTCGCCTGGGGCTAAACAACTTCCGATCAATACCATTCTATCCACCGTCGGCTTTGGTTGTTACGAGTGGTCAGCTAAAGATCGGTCCTTTTACATGGATGACCAAATGTATGAGATATACGGAATCCCCAAAGGAACTACGGTCAATTCTTTTACTACGCTGAATGAATTGATTCATCCCGATGACCGAGAAAAAATGCGAGAGGAATACAACCGGCTGAGCGAGTTGAAAGGGCCACCCCAAACCTCCTCCATGATATACCGGATTCTTAAAGGGGATTCTTACCGGTATATCCACGCTCGACGGATTTACTACCTTGATGAGTTTGGCCAGTTTGAACGTCTAGTAGGAATCGTGCAAGATGTTACGGAGCAAGAGCTTATGAAGGAGCGTTTATACTCCCAAGAGAATGCGTGGAATTTACTTTCCGAAGCCGTTATTTCCGTTGATGATAAGCTATGTATTAAGAGTTGGAATCAAGGTGCTACTGAGATGTATGGCTGGAGAACCGAAGAAGTTCTTGGACGTAAAATAGCAGAGATTTTACCGACGGAATATATCAGTGAAACCCGGGCGGAGGTTTTTGAGAAATTCCTCAAAAACAATGCCTGGAGCGGAGAGGTTATACAACCACATCGATCCGGTAGACCAATTCATATCCTTTCTTCCGTAAAAGCGCTTATTGACCCCCGAACGGGACAAAGTATCGGGTCGGTAGGGGTTAACCGCGATATTTCCGCAGTTCGACAAGCTACCAAGGGTTTAGAAGAATCTCAAAAGCGCCAAGCCCTTATCAATCGGGTTGCCCTGGTTGGCATTTGGTACTTTGATATGCTTAAAGGGGTGCTCCATTGGGACGATGTAATGCTGAAGTTATACGGTATTGAACGTGCAGACTTCACGCAAAGGGCAGACGATTGGTCAACGCGGGTGCACCCAGAGGATCGAGTGCGAGCAGATCAAGCTATGCACGAAGCACTAGCAAATGACCTTGAGCAAAGCACCGAATTTAGAATTATCCTGCCCGATCGGAGTATTCGGTATATCCGTGGTATGGCGGTGGGGGTGAAAAATGAAGACGGGGACTTGATCCAGGTAATTGGTATTAACTGGGATGTGACTAGCGAGCGCGAAGCCGAAAAAATCAGATTAGAAACCTTACAGCTCCAGCAAAAAAATAAAGAACTCGAACAATTTGCCTACGTGGCTTCCCATGATCTCCAAGAACCCCTGCAAACGATTCGCAGTTTCATCAAACTTTTAGAGAAAGACCTCGCTCGAGAAAAATTAGATTTGGTACCGGTGTATATGAAGTATATCGAGCAGGTGAGTCAGCGAATGAGTAATCTGGTTAAAGGCCTATTGGATTATTCTCGTATTGGTCGATCCAATGCCCTAGAAATGGTAGATACTAAAAAGTTGGTGCAGGATGTCATCGCTGACTTCAAGGAGGCTCAGAAAAATGCTAAAGCAACCATTGTAGTAGGAGATTTACCTACCATCGAGACCCCCCAAATGGAACTACGGATCTTATTTCAAAACCTGATTAGTAATGCCCTAAAGTTCCGGCAAATAAATCAGGCTCCTTATATTAGGGTTGATGCTTCTCAGAATGAAGAAGAATGGTTATTTTCCGTCTCAGATAATGGGATTGGCGTTCCAGAAACGCAATTCGAAGAAATTTTCGTATTGTTCAAAAGGCTCCACCCAAGAAAGCAATACGAAGGCACTGGTATTGGATTGGCACATTGCCAAAAAATTGTTGATATGTTGGGTGGCCGGCTGTGGTTGGAATCTGAACCCCATTTAGGGAGTACTTTTTATTTTACGATTCCTGTTCTGATAAATGAAGCAAAAACTTGACTGCATCGTTCTAGTAGATGATGATGAACCAACGAACTTCATCCACAAGATCATCATTGAAGAAACCAATTGCTGTAAGGAAATTATCGTATGCGAAGATGGGAGATCCGCTTTGCAAACGCTGCAAGATCGATACACCAGAAATCTTACCCTACCCAATATCGTTTTCCTAGATATCAATATGCCGGGTATGAATGGATGGCAGTTTCTGGATAAATACCAAGTGCTAGATTCTATGCTTCGAAAAGAAATTGTTGTCGTCATGTTGAGCACCTCAAAAAACCCGGATGATCTACGAAAAGCCAATGAACATCCCAGTGTAGCCTCGTTTTGTAATAAGCCGCTATCTGAGGAAATGATTTTTTCCCTATTGGAGCGTTATTTTCCCAGCTATCTATCTAGCCAATAACTTTGGAGCGAATGTGTCCCGCAGGTCGATTCGCTCTAAAGCTATTCATCCATTATTCGCTGTCTTTCAGGCGGTACTAGACGCAAAGAGGTTACAGCACCGCCGATTTTTTACCAATGAAGTTCACCGCTGCGGAAGTCATCAATCACCCGTTTCCAGATTCCGTAATGATCCTCTTTCACTCCTTTTAGCAAAGCTCCTTGTTCTGTTAGAATTTGCTCTTCGTAGGGCAATAGACGCCCAATATTAACATCCTTTTCTCCGTAATAGAATATCCAATTTGACAGGTCTATTTTACTTAGTTGGGAGGAATAGCCCGGCCAACCAGTCGCGTATTTTATCCATTGTATATTTCTACGAATAGTGTGGTAACGAAATATTCGATTAGGGTTTGGGGTTTGATT
>JBCDIO010000648.1:0-3090 GCA_038748815.1 Bacteroidota bacterium | reverse complement strand
CCGCTGGGGATTAAATTCAACCTCGTTCTCTTCTTCCACTAAAGCATTACAAGCAGTCCGGGAGGGGTTGAAACCACACCTTTTATTGCTTGATATGCAGATGCCAGAAATGGATGGAATCCAGTTAACCCATGCCCTAAAAACCGCACCGCACGTACAAGACATTCCAGTCATCCTCCTGAGTTCAATAGGAAGAGGGCTTGATGATGAAGACCGGGCCTTACTATTCGCTTTTCTTTCTAAACCAGTGCGTCAGGAAGTACTTTTCTTACGCATCAACGAAGCTTTGAATCCACAGATTGCCAATGCGCAAGCGGATGATAAAATGCAAAACCAAGTTACTAAGGCAAAACCAATTCCTTCTAATTTACGAATATTACTGGCCGAGGATAATATTATGAACCAGCGGGTGGCCCAACGGATGCTCCAAAAAATGGGGCTTGAACCCGATATCGTAGGTAATGGAAAAGAGGCCTTAGAGTCCATTTTGATGATTCCCTACGATCTCATTCTTATGGATGTACAAATGCCAGAAATGGACGGTATGGAGGCTACCGAGAACATCAGAAAACATCTCCCTACCGACCGGACGCAACCTAGGATTATTGCGCTCACCGCTAATGCTATGCAAGAAGATCGGGAAGCTTGTCTACAGGCGGGTATGGATGACTTCTTGTCTAAACCCATCCGCAGTGATGACCTAGAAGAAATGATTCAAAAGTGGTTTTTGACCCCCGTTTCCTAAACGGGGATCAAAAACACCAATCTATTTTTATTGCGGCTCCATCTTAAACCAGTAATATTTCTTACCATCGGCATCTAATTCGATGGTGTGGATCTTACCTCCGTTGATCAAAGATATACCCAAGGAGTTTTTATCTTGTGAGCCTGTATTTTCTGTGTATACCAAAATGTTGATCAAAGACTTACCTTGGGTCTTCACGGTGAAGCGCTGCCCGGCATCCGTCAGTTTATGCTTAGTCAGCACTTTATTTCCTTCCACACATACGCTGACCATATCACCATCTTCTATCCCATCTTTGTGGTAGATTTCAAATTCCACCGTACCATCCGTATACTGGAAATGATTCTCTTCGTATCGGACATCATTCGTTGAGCTAATTCGATAGCAACTTTTCAAGTCGTCTAGAATAGGATCGAAAAATGGGTCCGCACTTGGCGGTGGTAGCGGAGGTGGGGTTCCTCCTCCCCCATTACTTGGCGATGGTGGGGTGTAACTAGGGCTAGGTGGTTTGTATGTCGATTTAGACCCTGCCTTTGTTTTGGATCGAAGGATTGGCATAGTATAGCTCATCTCCAAGGCTAGGTGATTTCCGGTGAAGTTAATCTCCGTTGCTTCGAAATTGAATCCATCGCGGCTGGTGGTGTACACCGAATTCACCATATTATTGGCAAGGGCCAAGTTGTAAATGACCGCAAACTCAAAGGCGTGGCTATCATTTTTCCCAAATTGACGTAACCAACCCACCCGGGGTACTATGCGAATGACATCGTAATTGAACTCATCTAAGAAAGCAAAGCTCCGGGAACTTTCGGGATCCTGCCAAGCTCGGATATTATTATCCTCAATAATCCCTTGATAGTCCCGGACATTCCGCTTGTACAGCGTTTCAGTCACATTGGCACGGGCGTATTTAGCGCCTACATTCAGGAAGCGACCCCGCGTACGCCCCATCGGAAACGCAACGTATAGTCCACCATACAATTGGTCAAAATTGATCCAATCTTGCCAAGCGTCAAAAGCCAAAGACGCATCATCAAACGGTTCTAGATTCACTAAATAATAAGTAACCTGTGAGCGAGAATACCCTCCTTCTAAGGTGACCAGAATACGATCGGCAAAGGAATGCTTGTAACTTAAATGCCCCCCCAAAGTGTACGTGAGGCGAGGATCATCCAAAAAATTCCCTTCATAATCTTGCAGGTCCGAAGGTAGCGTTGAAAAGATAGGATAAGCCGGTTCGATCAAGGCATCACCACCAATACCTTCAACGGAGATGGGCCAACCCATACCAATATTGCCATGGAATCCGATGCCCAGCGTACGAATCTTATAATTTAAGTGTTTCTTTTGCGCCTGCCCGGGAACAGCTAAGGCAAAAAGCCCGAGCCAAAGGCCCAAAAAAGCGCTTTTTCGAATTAAATATGCAACAGTCATTAGCGTTATTTTTTTTGAGGTAGCGTCTAATCAAAAGAGTACACAATCAGATTAGTAGCTAGTTTTATATCCGTGGGTCCACTGACGATGAAGTCCCTTTGCCCCCGTTCATTATTGAAGTTAAGAATATTGAATCCCCCTGTATCAATATTCAGGATAGAGATTACATCCATCTTTTCGTCATCCTTTAAATGGTAAAATGTATCCCTTGCTGCATTGAATAAATACTGATTGTTAGGAATATTAATAATCACGTGGTGTAGCCCTCTTTTCGGAGAATTGACGAGTGCAAGGAACCGGCGTTCTCGCATTTTTTTCCGACCAGCTCGCGAAATGCGTAAGGCGTTCTTATAGGCTAACAATTGGGTCTGGAAGATCGTCGCTTTATGGTTCTGAGCCCAGTTTAAAAGAGCTACCTTATCATCGATCACACTGAAGTGTTTATCTCCTACTCTAAGATCCTTGTTATCGATGTCCGAAACTACAATCCCGCCATTATCCAGGACGATTACTAGACCATCCATCGTTTGATCAATATTTCGATTGACAATTCGTCCATTATCAACCGTTAATCCCACCGTTGTGCCACTCGTTGTGCCCCCAGGTAATTCTGTGGAGAAAGCCCCACTACAGGCCAAAATGACATTTCTGTTTTGTTTCCAGTGCTGCATGCGGTCATACACGGATACATTTTTACTTCGCAAGGCAAAGTATTTAGCTTTTACTCGATGACCGGATCGATTTAACCAGATCGAATGTCCAAAGGACTGCCCATCCTTTTTAAGTTCCCATACTTTTACGTTCCCCTGGAAAGTCGACTTCACCAGACGGGAAGTCAGTACCTTATCTAAGGTTTCTCCGGACCGAAAGGCGAATAGTCCTCCTATTAAAATTAGGCAACCCGCCAAAGT
>JBCDIO010000647.1:0-3092 GCA_038748815.1 Bacteroidota bacterium | reverse complement strand
GTCCTCCCGATTGGATCTACTCTCGTCCACATAGAAGTCTCCTTCCAGTGAAACAAGGATCCCTTTACATGTTTTGGCCGGCTCGGAATGCGCATTTATAGCTGCTGCCATTTTCTTCTTTTGACCACCGGCATGTGTGGTCGCTTGCTGTTCGATGGAACTTAAATTAGCGTAAATGTGCCCTAGTTGATTGGTCATATTGTACAGACGCATCTGGGTCGCCAAGGCGAGTTTACGGCCTTCGTCCGGATACGGAAAATCCGGATCTTGCTTCAGGTCAAAGGTCGTTTTGTACTCTTTCTTCCCTTTGGTTACTACTACCGTGTAGGTACCCTCGGGAAGGCTCGGTGGAAATACCGAACCAAATAAAGCCATCCGGTTATTGGTCGGAGCTGCTTTGGGCATCGGTAAACGAGTTGGTAGATTTACGTAGTTAATCCCCTTACTTTTTCCAGCGGGAACTTCCTTAATCCAGTTACCATCCGCATCATATACATTAACCGTCATTTTTCCGAAAGCGTGCCGCTTCTTCAGGTAGTAGGCAATTTGAGCGGAAACATCTGGATTCTCACCAATGTAGTCACCAGCTCCGCCGAACCATGAGCCCTGTTGTGCAAGGCGTAAGTAGGTAGGTCCAATATTGAAAAAGTGTAGCTCCGTTTGGGTTACCTCCGCGCTAATTTGGCGTAAGGTGGCCAAGTCGTCGATGATGTAAATTCCCCGTCCGTGCGTACCAATCACCAATGCACCTTCCCGTTCCTGAATCGCCATCGCCCGAACGGCTACATTAGGTAAGTTATTTTTAAACTGCTTCCAACTCATACCTTGGTCTAGCGAAACGAACAATCCAAATTCGGTTCCTAAGAATAGGATATTGGCAGCCTCTAGATCTTCGGTAATGGTTAGGGCATAGCCTTTAACATCTGGCGTAACCAAACTTTTCCAGGTTTTTCCTAGATCTTTGGATTGGTAGACATACGATGTTTTATTACCCGATTTGTGTCCATCGATGGTTACGTAAATGGTATTCCGATCGTGATTGCTGGGCTCCACTTTCGTGACCCAAAGGCCCACCGGAAGATCTGGAATGTTGGGCGTTACGTTGGTCCAAGAGCTACCTGCATTCTCCGTAACCTGCACCAAACCGTCGTCCGTACCTACCCAGATGATGTTTTCATCAACGGGCGATTCGGCAATGGTATAAATGGTGGTGTTATTTTCCGCCGTACTGTTATCAATAGATAGTCCACCAGAACGTTTTTGCTTTTGTCTTTCCGGATCATTAGTGGTCAAATCCGGAGAAATCGTTTTCCAAGAATCACCCCGATCTTCGGTCATAAACAAGAACTGTGCACCGAAGTACATCCGCTCTGGATTGTTCGGACTCAAGTGAATAGGGGCATTCCAGTTGAACCGGTAGTCCGGATCGTTGGGGCCTTCTAATGGCTTAATAAACTTCGCCTGACCGTCTCGAGTATTGTAGCGAGCTAAATTTCCTCCTTGTGATTCTGAATAAACAACCTCCGGGTCGGTTGGGTGCCGGAAGGAGTAGAAACCATCTCCACCGTAAGAGAAATTCCAGTCCTTGTTTTCGATACCTCCCGGGCTGCGCGATGGGCCATACCAGCTACCATTATCCTGTAGTCCTCCGTAAATGTTATACGGGTTATCGTTGTCAACACTGATTTGGTAAAACTGAGAGATAGGTAGATTCATAAACATCTCGAACATGTATCCGCCATCTAAAGAACGGTAACTTCCACCATCGGTACCCAATACAATATGGTTCGAATTCTGTGGGTTTACCCACACCGCGTGCACATCGGAGTGTACGCCGCTTCCTACTGTCCGGAAAGTATTTCCACCATCTTCAGAAATGATCAAATTCAATCCGCATTTGAAAATCTTATCGGCGTCATTTGGATCAACGACGATACGTGAGAAATAGAAAGGACGAACCTTGGTGCCGAACGAAGTATTGATTAATTCCCAGTTAGTACCCCCATCTGTAGAGCGGTAAAGCCCTTTGTCAGCCTGCTTCTCTGCTTCTACCGAGCAGTACAAGGTCTGCGGAGAAGAAGGTGCTACGGCAATAGCTAAGCGGCCAAGATTTCCAGCCGGTAGGCCATTGGTTAATTTATTCCAGGTAGCTCCACCGTCCGTTGATTTGTACAGGCCACTGCCTGGGCCTCCGGAGTTAAAGAAAGAAGCCGTTCGACGGTGTTCCCACATGCAAGCGTACAAGATGTTTGGGTTAGATGGGTCCATAGCCAAGTCAGCGGCACCGGTATTCTCATCGACGTAAAGAATGCGTTCCCAGGTGCTACCAAAGTCCGTACTCTTGAAAATGCCTCGTTGCTCATTAGGCCCCCATAGGTGGCCTTGGGCAGCTACGTATATGGTGCCAGAATTGGTAGGGTCAACTACGATTTGAGCAATGCGTTCAGAATCTTCCAATCCTTTGGCAGACCACGTTTTTCCACCGTTGGTCGTTACGTAAATCCCAGTACCAACAGAGACACTGTTCCGTACCCAAGGCTCGCCAGTACCTACCCAAACCGTGTCAGGGTGGGCTTGATCGATTCGGATTGCCCCAATCGACTGGGTATGTTCATCAAAAACGGGGCTGAAGGAAGCCCCTCCACTAAGTGATTTCCAAACACCACCGGAGGCGGCACCTACGTAGAGTACCTCGGGCTGTTCGTTGATCCCGTCTACCGTACTTACGCGACCGCTCATTACGGCTGGGCCAACGTCGCGAGCGCGGAGGTTTCCAAACGAAATATTTAAAGGTTCTTGCGAAAATAGGGGCAAGGTAAGAAGTACCCCCAACAGGAGGGTAAAGATATTTTTCATAGCAAAATTTGGTTAATCATAGAGGGAATGTGGATAGCAAAAGCTAAGGAAAAGCCTGCCTGAATTGGTTCAAGGCAGGCTTTTCTGGTCCGATTATTCTTAGTTGCCAGCGGGCATAGCAAAGAATTCATCGGCTACCTCAATATTGAATTTTACGCTTTCAGCGGTCATTTGCATGAAAGTTTGACCACCTAGTTTTTGCTCGATAGAAAACGGAACGATTAGGCCATCTACCT
>JBCDIO010000646.1:0-3092 GCA_038748815.1 Bacteroidota bacterium | reverse complement strand
GGTTTTCGCGGCCAGATCGGAGCCAGGCTCGCTGCGGTGCCAACCATTCTGTATTTTCACGAGAACCAAATTAGCTACCCCTGGTCCGAGTATGATAAAGCCCATCAGTATCGCAACAATCAATATGGCATTCTTAACTTTAGCAGTGCCTTAGCCGCTGATCAAATCTGGTTCAATTCAGCGTTTCACCAACGCGATTTTTTTGAAAAACTTCCCGGTTTTTTAAAACAGTTTCCAGACCAAAACCAACTTCACCGAATCCCGGAGATCAAGGACAAATCAGCGGTCTTCCATCTCGGAATGAACCTTAGGGAACTGCTAGCTTTAGAACGCAATGTCGCGACCGTTCCTCCATTGATTACCTGGAATCATCGGTGGGAATACGATAAAAATCCGGAGGTATTCTTCAAGATGCTCTTTCAACTAAAAGACGAAGGACACGCCTTCCAATTGGCCGTACTCGGTGAGCAGTATAGCAAATCACCTCCCATCTTTCTGGAAGCACAACAACAACTTGTGGATCATATTGTCCATTGGGGATACGCGGATCGTGCTTCTTACCATAGGTGGCTGCAGCAGACTGATTTTTTGCCAGTCACCAGTCAACAAGATTTCTTTGGTGGAAGCTTAGTGGAAGCCATGGCTGCGGGGGCCATTCCATTGGTACCTAACCGGCTGGCTTTCCCTGAGCATATCCCTAGTCAACACCGTCATCTTTTGGTGTATGATTCTGACAAAAAACTTCTAAGGCAGATGCGTTCTTTTCTGCAGCGAGGCGTACCAACCGAAGTTCGTTCCGATTTGCGCAACTTGGTGAGCCGCTACGATTGGAGTACCTTAGCTCCCATCTACGACCAGGGCTTTGAGGCCCTCCTCCAAGCAAATAAATAACTATGCCATTCTTCTCTTTATCCGAACAAACCCGGGTCCATTTTCAAGTGGTGGGCGAAGGTCCTGACTTAGTTCTCCTCCATGGATTTGGGGAAGATCACCGCATTTGGCAGCCCCTTGTTGACGCTCTGGAAGGGTATCGACTGGTTTTGATTGACCTACCAGCCTTTGGAAAATCCGACCGTCTTCCCGAACCGAGCATCGAGGGTTTTGCGCAGGCCGTACAGGGTGTTTTAGACCATTTAAGAATCACTACCTTTCATTTAATGGGCCACTCCATGGGTGGGTATACCAGTCTTGCCCTTATGGAAGAGCAACCCGAACGAGTCCTCACGCTCGGAATGATCCACTCGCATCCCTATGCGGATACGGAAGAAAAAAAGCGTAATCGAGCAAAGTCGATGGAATTTGTGGAAAAGAATGGTGCGGCACCTTACCTCAAACAACTCTATACTGCTCTCTTTCCAAGAGAATATCTCGAACAACATCCTGACCTGATTCCCAGCCTGATCGACCGGGCTTTACCGTGGGGCGAAGCCCCTATCCTTGCTGGCCTGGATGCTATGCGCAAGCGACCAGACCGATCTCAGGTTATTGCCAAGTTCCCACGCCCGGTCCTCTTCCTCAGTGGCGATCTAGATTTGGTAGTGCCAGAAAATTACCGCTTACTTCAACCTCTATTAGCGCAAGTTGGCAGCACTCACCAACTCCGGGATATTGGACATATGTCGATGATTGAAGATCCAGCATTATTTGTGCAAATCATTCGTAATTTCTTACAAACGGCAACTAGCCTATTGTAAAGAATCTTCTGCCTCTTGGACTTACCTTGCCACGGTAAATCCACCCTTATGCTCGTAAAAACCTATGCTAGTTCGGTGCAGGGAGTAGACGCCCAACGCATCACCATTGAGGTTAATATTCGGGGGACTGTCCAGCCGGGGAGTCCTATGTATTTCTTAGTTGGCCTACCCGATAGTGCCGTCAAAGAAGGCTTCCAACGTATTGAAGCAGCCATTGGAAATTCCGGATTTCTTATGAAACGCTTAAAGACCGTTGTCAATATGGCACCGGCCAATGTACGCAAAGAAGGCTCGGCCTATGATTTGCCTATCGCTATAGGCATTCTGGCGGGTACCAAACAGATAGAAGCCCCTACCCTAGCGGATTACCTCATGATGGGGGAGTTATCGTTGGATGGCAGTTTACGACCGATTCGGGGTGCCTTACCGATTGCTATTCAGGCGCGCAAAGAAGGATTCAAGGGTCTAATTCTTCCGCATATGAATGCTCGCGAGGCCGCCATTGTAGACGATTTGGAAGTGTTTGGTATGGAACACATTCGGCAAGTCGTCGAGCTTTTAGAAGGCCATCCGTTTGAGCCCATCACTATTGATACACGGAAAGAATTCGCGAATTGCTATCACAAAAGCTTGCATGATTTTTCGGATGTACGGGGTCAGCAAAAGGTGAAACGTTCTCTGGAAATTGCTGCTGCCGGGGGACACAATGCTATTCTAATCGGGCCTCCCGGAGCGGGTAAAACAATGCTATCCCGTCGTATTCCCTCTATCCTCCCGCCACTCACCTTACACGAAGCCTTAGAGACAACCAAGATTCATTCCGTGGCCGGATTATTAGCTCCCAATGCTTCTTTGTTGGCCAATCGGCCATTTCGGTCACCGCATCACACAATCAGTGATGTAGCCATGGTGGGTGGCGGAAGTCATCCACAGCCCGGAGAGATTTCACTAGCCCACCACGGCATTCTATTTCTGGATGAATTGCCCGAATTTAAACGGTCTGTATTAGAGGTCCTTCGTCAACCGATGGAGGAGCGAAAGGTTACGATTTCTCGAGCCAGAATTACGGTGAACTACCCAGCGGGGTTTATGTTGGTCGCTTCTATGAATCCTTGGGGTTGTGTTCGTTTTCTGTAGTGGTTTCAAAAGCGGAGCTTTTGTCATTAGTGAACGGAAGGTAGTTCAATTGGATTGAAATATCTTCTTCACCAATGACAATAGCTTCGAGGATGTGTTCATTATCATTCATAACCAAACGCCAAATCATCGAACACATCCTCGAAGCTATTATCATTGGTGAAGAAGATATTTCAATTCAATTGAACTACCTTCCGTTTACCAATGACAAAAGCTCCGCTTTTGAAACCACTACAGAAAACGAACACAACCCCAAGGATT
>JBCDIO010000645.1:0-3105 GCA_038748815.1 Bacteroidota bacterium | reverse complement strand
TTTCGGACTGGCGATCCAGAATTGTACCCTTGATCGTTTGGGTGGTGGTTTGGGAGAAGAGCTGCATGCTGGTAATTACTAAAAGCAGCAATAGATAAGTAGATTGTTTTACGCGTCTCATCAGTAATGTGATTAGTCTATTGAATTAGGATGCCACAAACCTGGGTATTCCTAGGCCCAGAGATCGCGTAAATCTGGTTGAATCGTAGAAAGAAACGGGTGAATCGTTAATAATGGGCTTAGAAAAAGGGTTGGTCCTTCAATTGACTCTCTAAGCGGTTCCGAGTATGGGCAATTCGGCGGTCCAGCCGATTGAAGAACCAGTCTCTTTGCCGTTTATTTTCCCGGCTTAGCGAGTTTGATTTGGCGATCAATTTATCCAACCATTGTTTGGTGTGGCTAAGTAATTGTTCGTCGGTCGTGAAAAGGAAATTTGGATTACCAAAGACAGTAAAAAGTCCTTGAATCGTATCTGATTCGACCAATATGATATTATTGGTACTGACGAGTTCATTGTGGTAGAGCTGGAAGTTTTCTCGTTTGCTATTCAGGGTGCTGCCGGGGGTGCCTTTACAACCGGCTTCCGCCATATCACGGCAGTGTAGAACCATTTGACTCAGGGCATCACAAACGGTAATGGCATCTTCAGGCTCTTGAAACTGACCAATTGTGGCCAGGTATTCGATTTGGTGCAGGGTGTTTTCAACGATCCCCAAATTCCAGAGTTCGGTGCTTGGCATTTGGTTATAGACTTCGGCGATTTGTTCAGCAAGCTTAAGGGTCGGATAGGGGACCAAGTCAAAGTGAAAGGGTTTATTATCCAGAAAATCAAAACCAAAGGTTGTCCAGCCCCAAATGTACAGCTTGAAGCGTATGAGCTCAGGAAAGTACATATAGGTGAAGATGGGGATATCCTTAGTGCAATAGTAGAAATGTTGCTCGGGAAGGTGTAGGAAGGTCATCATCTGTTCGAGAATCTCTTCCAAATATTGATCAAAGGTGCGGACCTGTTGGTTGAGTGAATTATAGGTAAACTGAACTTGTTGTTGCTCCTTAAAAATGAAACTGTCGATGGAAATGTGATAATGCCTAGCCAAGACCTCTAACTCGTCTGGGCTGATCAGCGATTCTCCGCGTAGGCGACGGTAAACGGCGTCTTTCCCAACGGAAAGAAGTTTACACAAATGGTCGACCGCTTCGGATCGCTTAGGGTACTGCTGAAGGATGCGTTCAAATAGCTGGTCTTGAATATTGAGGCTCATTAGGGCTTGAAGTGGATGTACTCCTAAGATACAAGGAATTATCAGACTTCAACTTCCTTACTGTTCTTTTTGCATTTTTCGGAAATTGCCCACCAGAATCCGACTGACTAAGCCCGGAGCAATGCGATTCATCAAAGCATTGATCTTGCCGATGGTGGTGAAAACCTGCTTTTTGCGTCGAGTTTCCAGCATGCGTACCATTCTCCGCACTGCATTATCAATCGGTTCTGGCTTGATGGTAAACTTTGGTTTCTTAATCGCTTTTCCGCTGGTATCCATCACGGTCTTACCTTCTTCTACTTCCGTCATACCGACGTAAGCCAGTCCTACGTGAACACCAGCATCGTGCAGTTCGATCTGTAGGGATTGGGCCAGGGCGGTCAGGGCCATTTTCGAGGAGCTGTAGATGCCCGTCATGGGGAGGCCGTGGAAACCGGCGATACTACCCACCAATAAAATACTTCCTTTGGTTTTGGTGACTTCGGCTACAGCAGCGCGCACTGGAAAGAGATTCCCCAGATAATTCACGTCCATCACTTTTCGCATGCTGTGGGGGTCGGACTGAGCGATCGGACCTACCATGTTGATTCCGGCATTACAGACTAAGGTATCAATACGGCCGAATTGAGCAACTGTTGTTTGTACGAGCCGCTCGCAATCTTCCCAATTGGAAACATCAGCAGGGATCGCTAAGGGGGCTTTTTCGACTTGGGGGGTCATCCACGCTCGAACCTTTTCCAGTTTTTCTGGATTACGGCCATTGAGAATGATTTGAGCGCCACGTTGGGCTAAAGCCAGGGCTAAGAACTTTCCAATTCCCTGACTTGAACCGGTTACGATGATGATCTTATTCTGGAAGGAAGCCATTATTTACGCTTTAATCCGATTTCCGGATGGTATTTCAAGGAGTATAATTCGTTGGCCCAAGACATTACAATGTGTACCACGACGGCTACGATGATGGTTTCGGTACGGAAGGTGATGATGCATAGAAGAATACCGAGTGGAATTGCCCCAACGGCTTCGGTTTGGCCCTTGGGTACATGCACTAAGGCGTATACACAGGCATTGATCAGAATGGCAGGCCAAATGCCAAAGGCCCGGGCGCAGGCATATAAAAAGAACCCCCGAAACATCCACTCGTAAGCAATTAAATAAAGAGCCCAGCCTAAGAGGCTTTTATACAAGAGGGGGCGATCCCATTCTTTGATGCGAATTTCCGGATAGCGCGCCAAACTGATGGGTTTTTTGGTGGAAATAGAGGTCAGGTAAGCCAAGAGGGGAGAGAGCCCAAGAATCCACCAAAAGGTTTCCATGGGAAAGATGGCGGCTACTCCATAGTCGGCCCAAGTGGCGTCCGTAAAGGTGAATAGAACTATAGCCGGGATGATTCCAAACATCAAAACACCCAGGTAGCGCTGAATGTAGATGCGCCAGATCATGGCTTTTTGTTCTCCCATCCGCTCGATCAATCGTTCGTAGAGTTTCTCTGATTTGGAAACAAAGAACCAGACTAGAAACCCTACTGTGACTAGAATAATGGATAGGTTAATTTCGGTATCAGCGGGATTCCAGGTGAAGTCGGCGTAATTCATGATTTTCTTTTATATCGTTGAGGATGGTCTAGGCTTTTACTCCATTGGCTTGCATCCATTCAAAGGCATCTTTGATGGCTACTTCAATGGGGGTTTGTGGCATATCAAGTTCTTGAACAGCCTTGGCCGGGGTGAAATACTGTCCATCGTTCGAAATTTTGGCTACTGGCACCGTAACGCCGGGTTTGAATCCAAAGATATTGGCTAAGAAGGTGTTGAGGTGTCCGTAGAAAAGCATTAAGCCTTCG
>JBCDIO010000644.1:0-3106 GCA_038748815.1 Bacteroidota bacterium | reverse complement strand
GCTTACCTTTTCCAATCCCGTTGGACTCGCCGCCGGATTTGATAAGAATGGACGGCACTTCGAAGCTATGAGTCAGTTGGGATTCGGTTTTGTAGAAGTAGGCACCGTGACCCCAAAGCCCCAAGCCGGTAATCCACAGCCTCGCTTATTTCGCTTACCAGAAGATGAGGCCTTAATCAACCGAATGGGCTTTAACAACGACGGATTGAAGGCACTCGTTGAACAAGTCAAGAACCGCAAACAAAAAGGACTGATTGTCGGAGGAAATATTGGTAAGAATAAGGTAACGCCTAACGAAGAAGCTTGGTCCGATTACCAGCAGTGCTTCGAGGCACTATTTCCTTATGTCGACTACTTCGTAGTCAATGTAAGTTCGCCAAACACACCAAATTTAAGAGCCCTTCAAGAAAAAGAGCCTTTAACACACTTGCTTTCTTCGCTACAAGATCTTAACTTAAAGAAAGACCGTCCGAAACCCCTGTTGCTAAAGATCGCTCCTGATCTCTCTCCTGAACAACTGGACGATATCATCGAAATCGCACGTACCACTAAATTATCGGGTTTAATCGCAACCAATACGACTATTGGTCGGGATGATTTGAGCACAAACTCCGATCGGGTTACCGAAATTGGAGCTGGTGGCTTGAGTGGACAACCCGTCAGGGATCGTTCTACTGAAGTTATCCGTTACCTTGCCCAGCAGCTAGGCAATGAAGTACCTATCATTGGGGTAGGAGGGATTGCCTCTGCTCAAGATGCGCTAGATAAAATCGAAGCGGGTGCCAGTCTAGTCCAGATTTATACCGGATTGGTGTACGAAGGGCCAAATCTGGTGAAAGAAATTAAGAAAGGACTGTTAAATACTTTGTAACCTAAATTTCTAAACATTTTGACGGGTTCTTTTTGCCCAGCTCATCGTTACGTACTCGCCTTCGTAGCTATGGCTACGAGCTTGCGCGACTTGATCTGCACAAAAATCTTCTCGGTCAAAATATTCATTTACTTAGGTCACAAAGTATTAAAACAAGCTTAAAAAGAGTTCATACTCCATAGATTCTAATACCCTATGGGAACGTTTGCTCGTTCTTAGCCGTTTTATTTATAACTGATCCTCCCCATCCATCAGCATCCAACGTAAAGCCAATTTCAGTTTGTGGATAGCTAGAGGAAATGCACGTAGGATACCATCTTATTCCAGATGGTTTGATGTTAACCGCTAACCTTTATTCCGTATAATGACCCCGCATTAGGGTCAAAAAAATTACCTGTCCGTCAGCGAACAGGTAACTTTTCCGTATTGGACTCTATTAAAGAGCAAGATTATTTATGAGAAAACAAACCCCCAAATTCAAAACCCATGATCATAGTAACCATTTTATTAATCATTCTGAGCATCAACTTACAAGATGTGGTGACAGAGCGCGCTTTCGAGTGCTATAAGGACTTCCGTTTCTGGGCCGTCCTCGTCTCCATTCTAGTCGTATTAATGGTTACCGCTCAACGGTGGATCTTGTGAGGGAAACGAATGCTTTCTTAAGACACCGTTACTTCTTTAACCACCTTCAAACTCATATCGAGGCTGGTGGCAGAATGCGTTAGTGCACCTACGGAAATATAATCTACTCCACAGGCAGCCACTTGACGTACGTTGTGAATATTAATTCCACCGGAAGCTTCCGTTTCAAATCGTCCATTAATCGTAGCTACGGCCTCTTGAAGCAAAGGAATTTCAAAGTTATCGAGCATGATCCGAGTAACCTTTCCGACTTCAAGTACCTCGTGTAATTCTACCAAGTTTCGAACTTCGACGGTAATGCCTAATTCCAGGTTGTTTTCTTTGAGGTAGTGCTGCGTTTGTTCAATTGCCTGTGTAATACCACCACTGGCGTCAATGTGATTATCTTTAATCATAATCCAATCGTACAAGCCATCCCGGTAGTTCATACAACCACCTAAGCGCACGGCCCATTTTTCGAGATAGCGTAGCTGTGGAGTAGTTTTACGAGTATCAAGGATCTTGACGGGAAGGTCTTCTACCTCAAACAGAAAGCGATTGCTCAGCGTAGCGATACCACTCATACGCTGCATGGTATTGAGTAGCAAGCGCTCCGCTTGTAATAAGGCTTGGGAGTTACAGTTTACCTCAAAAGCGATATCCCCATAACTAACGGCGGTACCATCTGCGATGTGTTGAACGAAAGTGGCCGTTGGGTCTACTCGCTCAATGATCCTTTTTGCAACCTCAATTCCAGCGATTACACCGGGGTCTTTCACCAAGAGCTTAGCCTTATCTATAGCGTCTGCTGGAATACACGCCAAAGAAGTATAATCTCCATTACCCACATCTTCCCGCAGACCGCGGGTAATAAAGTCCTCTAAGAAGAGCTCCTTATCCTGAAAAATAAACGGTCTTTCCATTTCTTCCTTCCTTTATTACTTTGCAACCTAAATTTCTACCCGCTTTGACGGGTTCTTTTTGCCCAGTTCATCGTTACGTACTCGCCTTCGTAGCTACGGCTACGAGCTTGCGCGCCTTGATCTGAACAAAAATCGCCTCGGTCAAAATATTCATTTATTTAAGCTGCAACGTATTTATTTTATGCTCCTTCCCGGAGCTAATCAGTTACAATTACCTCGACGACAATTATTCTTCAACCAGAAGCCAATTTAAAACATCACTCCAAACTGAAGGGTAACACCACGAATCGTCCCCAGAGAGTCCTCCTCTTCGATCTCCGTGGGATTTCCAAACTCATCCCGCGCAACATAGGTTGTGGCTTTATCATCGGTCACATCAGTAAAACCTTGGTTGTAAAAAATACCTAGGTAGATGTTGGTATCACCTTTAGAGTTTCCACGTACGTTATATTCGGCACCACCACCAATACCCCAGGTAAAGTGTAGAGCGTTCACGTCTCGTCTAATATTTTCGTCTTCTGAATTTTGGCCGGTGGCACTAGCTCCCATGATGTCGCCAATAGCTTGAGATTTAAATCCGAAGGTCAGATAAGGCACGTTGAAGAAAAAGCAGGCGATCAGCCGGCCCGCATCCTGGGGATTGGTGTAATCGGTAGCACGACGGATTCTGATTCCGTTAGTCGGGGTT
>JBCDIO010000643.1:0-3107 GCA_038748815.1 Bacteroidota bacterium | reverse complement strand
CCCGGCACGAAGGGTTTTAGGTATTGTACCGCTTTGAGAGCCGCGGAATCGAGTTTTTTAGTATAGGTTCCTGTTTGGCGGATTACTTCCCAATCGGTAGCTCGCCCGTCGGCTTCTACCGTGTATCTCAATACAATCCGTCCAGCGTAGCAACTTTGTGTACAAGGATATTCTAAATGTTGATGGAAGGTGCTCAAAAGTTCGATATGACCACCGGGATACTGCGGAAACTCGGTCGGGAGGGTATACACCTTTTTATGGGTGCCTGCCTGGAAGATATGTGGACACTCGGGGTGAGATCTTTCCGGAGAGCATAGTAGAAAAAAGATACAGACGAGGGATAGCATACTTTTTTAGGGCATAGATGCTTATCAAGGAGGTTAGGGAGGTAACATACTCTTTATTACTTATTTTCTGCAAAATAGTCCAGCATCTGCTTGTTTCGCTCCAGTAGATCCTCCTCGGTATCCAGAAGATCAGCAAAGTGAATGAGCAGCCGTTCTTTGGATGTTTCATCGTACTGTCGCAAATTGGAGTAGGCAAAATCCATCAACTTCTCAATCTTAAGGTTTAGATTGACCTTGATATCTTCTAAATCGGTCATAGAGGATATGAGTTCGTAATCCACTAATTCGACTCTACTACTCTTGAGGGCCTGCCAGGAGGTAAGCTTCACCGAGGGAATCTGAAACCCAGAGGTATAGGCAAAGATATCGAAAACGCTGACCGTGTCATTGGTCAGATAAAATCGGGTCGTATCAATCATCCGCTGGTGCCGACCCACCATTTCTCCGAGGTCTTCGGCATTATCGGATAGTTCTTGTTGGATACTAAACTGCACCCGATCCAGAAAGGCTTGATCCTTTCTGGTTTCATTCCAATTATTTATGAAAAGGGCTAGGAGAATTCCTACGGTTACCGGAACCATATCGTAGAGAAATTTTCCTAGCCGTTGGGGTAGTGAATCCATCTTTTCTTGCTTTATCGCAAGCGCCAGTTGGGGGCCTCTTCCCGAGCAATACGGAGCTGCTTGCGTTGTTCGTCCAATAGTTTTTGGGCCAGCGCGGCCAGAATGGGCGCATCCTGAACCCGTAGATCTTGTAGGGCTTCCTTCGTAAAGTACTTCTTCACAAAGCCCGTATCGAAGTTTCCGGAGCGGAAGGCTTCGTGGTTCATGGTAAACAGACCGAAGGGTAAGGTTGTTTCGACCCCTTCAATCTCATAACCACGGATAGCTTCTTTTAATCGGTCCATGGCTAAAGGACGACTTTCGGCGTAGACGATGAGCTTGGCAATCATCGGATCATAGTAGATAGGGATAGCCTGGCCTTCCTCAAAGCCGTGATCCACCCGGATGCCTTCTCCTTCGGGAATTCGGTAGCGCGTCAGCGTACCAACACTGGGTAAGAAGTTATCGAAAGAGTCTTCGGCATAAACCCGCAATTCGATGGCGTGGCCTTTAATGCTAAGATCTTCTTGCTTAAAGGGGAGTACTTCGCCCCGGGCGATCCGAATTTGTTGTTCGACTAAATCGACGCCGGTGATCAGCTCGGTTACGGGATGTTCTACCTGTAGACGGGTATTCATTTCCAGGAAATAGAAATTGTGATCACCGTCTAATAAGAATTCTACGGTGCCAGCTCCCAAGTAATCGCAAGACTGGGCAACCCGCACGGCGGCGGCACCCATTTCGGCTCGAAGTGCAGGAGTTAGTACCGCCGAGGGAGCTTCTTCCACCACCTTTTGGTGTCGACGTTGTACGCTGCATTCCCGTTCAAATAAATGAACCGTATTTCCGTGACTATCCGCCAGCACCTGAATTTCAATGTGCCGAGGCTTAGTTACGTATTTTTCGATGAAGACCGAGCCGTCGCCAAAGGCAGACTTAGCTTCGCTGATTGCTCGCTCCATTTGTTCTTTTAGTTCGCCTTCGTGCTCCACGATCCGCATCCCTTTACCACCTCCACCGGCGGAGGCTTTGATGAGGATAGGGAAGCCAATTTCCTTAGCGACTTTCATGGCTACCGCTGGATCTTCGACGGCTTCGTCGATCCCTGGGACCATCGGAATGTCGTACCGCTTTACGGTATCCTTAGCGGCCAGCTTAGAACCCATCACTTTGATCGCATGGGGGCGGGGACCGATGAAGGTCAAACCGGCATCTTCTACCATTTGGGAGAAGGTCGCATTCTCACTCAAGAACCCGTAGCCCGGGTGAATGGCTTCGGCACCCGTGGCTTTGGCCGCCTCAATGATCTTATCCATGCGGAGGTAGGATTCCGAGGAGGGGGGAGGGCCTAGGAGAACAGCTTGGTCAGCCGCTTTTACGTGTGGTGATTGGGCATCCGCTTCGGAGTAAACAGCAACGGTTTCGATACCCATACGGCGGGCAGTGCGCATAACCCGGAGAGCAATTTCTCCACGATTGGCAATGAGAATCTTTTTCATAGGCGAAATAATCCGGTTTTACGGTTCGTCAGGAGCAGGCGAAAAATACCCAAAACCTTTTAAGCGCCCAAACGCGGATTCAAATTTTAGCCCTAGAGTAAGTCAAAATCTAAAGAGCCTTTCGATTGACCATTTACCAAGATCCAAAGTCTATGCCTACCCGCATAGTGTTTACGGGTACTCAAATCAGCAAAGGCCTGTTGCTTGGACCAAGTTTGGCTACCCGGTTGTATTTCCTTTTCACTCCATTGAAAAATCTTCCGATTAGCCTTTCCATTTTTCTTTACGAAGTCGATCCCGTATTCCAATCGGACCAGTTTCGCTTCCTTGCTGGTGTTTTCTAACTGAATCCGGAAGGAAAGGGATTCACCAATCCGAAGTTGATCAGCCGATTGCCAAACCTCTGTCAGCTGAATATCCTTGGGGTCTGCGAAGCCGAATAAAAGAAGGGCTTGGGTATGTCCTTTCTTTAGCAGACCCCGTAGTGCGTGTTTGACAAGTCGCCGAGTATTTTGGGTAGAATTCTTCTGAAGCCATCCACGGGCCGTTTGATAGGCCAGTTCTGGGTGGTCTTTGGAGATATCGTTCAGGTTATTGGCCACGGAACGGCGTACATATTCGCTCTCGTCTTGGTATAACTGGTGCAGAATGGGTAAAAT
>JBCDIO010000642.1:0-3109 GCA_038748815.1 Bacteroidota bacterium | reverse complement strand
TGGCTCCTCGCTGAAACAAAGGAATACCGGTAGCGACAAAGTAAGATTCTGACCGTCGAAATTACGATCACTGATTAACAAGTTCTCAAAAGCTACGCTCTGCTCCGTATTGGGATCATTGTCAAATTCACCGTCAAAGAATACAGACTGCTCAAAGGTGTCTCGGAAAATATTCCCATAGTAATCGGGGTATTCGAAAATACACAGTTGAGTAGCCGCTAACTCATAGAAATTCTCTTCTCCAGCGGGATCGTCAATGGTCAAACGAATTTCTCCTGTACTTCCTTGGAATTCTTCGAAGCTAATGATTCGAGCACTGGCTTCTTTGAGGGGAATGGGCTCAGGAATAATCTGAGAAGCACGTGCGGTACCTAAATCGGGGTGGCTCACCACAATTTCAAATTCGTCGCCGGGATCCCCAATGGGCCCTCCGGTTTCTGCTTGGTAATTCGTAGCAAAGAAAGAAGGGTCGTTGACAAAAGTTCGATAGAGGTCCCCATTTTTATACATCTCTACCGTGGCATCATTTACAAAGTCTCCGGCGGGGCGCTCCTCAAAAAGCCCGTAGGTACGGGAAATCCTGGCGGTTAGCAGAGAGTCTTCCGTATTGGAGAGGTAACAATTGACGGCCAGAATGGGATCGTGTTCGGTACCAGGTAGTTCAATTTCGGTATCGAAGAAATTCGTACAGCCCGCAAAAAATAGAAAGCTGGCTAAAAAAGGGATAAAATATATATTTCGCATGATTGTTTTTCTTTGGATTTAGAATTCGAAGCTCCAGTTGAAATAAGGAATGATCGGGAATAAACTCACTTGCTTTAGTGCCGTACGCTGCCCCGTTCCTCCCTGTACTGGCACAGTGTCTAGGTAGAGGAAGAATGGGTTGTTACGATTATACAGATTGTACGCCCCAAAGGACCAAGTCCGCGTATACCGCTTCTTTTCTTTGGTGAAGTTGATGCCAATATCAGCCCGGTGGTACGATGGCGTGCGTTGATCATTCCGTGTTTGAAAATACTGGGTGAAGAAGGTAGCCGTATAATTGTTGGGCTCAAAGCCTCCCTCGTAAAAACCAGTATAGGTGGCTTCTCCAAGCGTGAAGGCATTTCCAGAACCAAAGACCCAGGTAGCCGATAAGCTTATACGGTCGTTGATATCGTAAACCCCTACAATTGAAAGGTCATGCCGGCGATCGTATTTGTAGGGATAACGCTCCCCGAAGTTGATGTCATCAAATTGTCGCCAGGTCCAGCTAAGTGTATAGCCGATCCAACCGGTCAGTTTACCGCTTTTCTTCCGCAGTAAAAACTCCCCACCGTACGACTCGCCATTACCTTGCGTAACGTTGTCTTGCCAGTCGCCAAAGGATATGAAACTAGCCCCTTCAGCATAAGAAAGTACATTCGTTAACTGTTTGTAATAACCTTCTACACTCAGTTCGTATTGATCTAAGAATGTCTTGGCAATCCCGGCTGCCACCTGCCAACTTTGTTGCGGCAGAACGCGATCGGTAGTAGGCAACCAAAGGTCCGTTGGTAAGCTTAGGTTTTCGTTGGTGAGGAACTGCACATACTGCTGCATCGAAGCAAAAGATCCTTTGAGTGCGACGTCACCCGGTAGCAAGTACCGAATTCCAAGGCGTGGTTGCAGGGAGGTGTATAGCTCCCCATTCTGCACCTGGAAGCCCGAGAAGTGTAAGCCGGCATTAATCTTGAGTCGATCGCCAATTTGGAAATCGTCTTCTACGTATAGCGCAAATTCGTTGGCATTGACAATCTGCTGTCCAAAAATGGTATCAAGGCTCGATTCTGCATCCTGAAACGAAACATTGAAGGTTCCTGGGTCGAATTGATGGTTAATGATATTGGCACCAAAACGGATGAAGTGATCTGGAGTTGGCACAAAGTCGAAGTCGATCTTCGCGGCAAAATCACGGATGCCGGAATCGTAGTTAATTCCAAAGCCTTCGGTAATTCGGTTACCTTCCCCATCCGTATAGGTGTCTTCTTGATCGGCCAGGGTATTGAAATTGTACTGACTATACGTCAGGGTGGTATTGGAGAATAGGCGCTTACCCCATACTCGGTTATAACGAACCGCTCCCGTCAGGTTCCCCCAGCCAAAACCGATATCTTGCTTGTAGACATCATCATCAAAAGCTTCTTCGGTCGTTAGGTAGAATTTGTCCCGACCGCTGTAGAAGCTGAGGTAAAGACGGTCCTTTTCGGTAAATTTATGATTCACCTTAGCATTCATGTCGTAGAAATAGTAGCCGGTAACGCCATCTACTCCATCGGAGCGAAATCCGGCCCGAATCAGCGGCCGCGCGAGCACATCAATATACGTCCGGCGCGCCGAAACAATAAAGGAGGTTCGGTCTTTCCAGATGGGGCCTTCCAGTGTTAACTTGGAAGAGACCATGCCGATACTACCCGATCCTTTAAATTCTTTCATGTTGCCCTCCTTCATATTGATGTCTAATACCGAAGAAAGGCGTCCTCCGTAACGAGCGGGAAACCCTCCTTTGATTAGGGTGACATCGCGGATGGCATCTGGATTGAAGACGGAGAAAAAACCAAAAAGGTGGCTCGCATTATAAACGGGTACCCCGTCCAGCAGAATCAGGTTTTGGTCGGGACTCCCTCCACGGACATACAATCCGCTTTGGCCTTCTCCACCTGATTGTACACCGGGGAGCAATTGCAAGGCCTTCAATACATCCGTTTCCCCCAAGAAAGCGGGCAGCTTTTTAATCTGTTTGATGGGAATCGAAACGGTACTCATTTGGGTGCGTTGCTCAATGGCTTCCCCTTCGGAGGTTCCAACGACCTCTACTGTTTCTAGCTCTAAGGAAGAGGATAAGGCGATGTCGAGCTTTACATCTTCGGTTAGATTCAACGCGAAGGTCTGCGGCTGGTATCCCACATAGCTAAACGTGAGATATACGCTATCGCTCGGTAGGGTAATGGAGTAGAAACCGTAGGTGTTGGAGACAGTACCAGACTCAGACTGGAAGTCGTAGACATTGGCCCCAATGAGCATTTCGCCGGTTTCGGCGTCGGATAGGTATCCGCTAATGGTGAACTTTTGGGCACTTAAAGACCCTAAG
>JBCDIO010000641.1:0-3114 GCA_038748815.1 Bacteroidota bacterium | reverse complement strand
GATCCCTCCGTAACCAATTCGACGTAACTGCTGATTTAGAACATCTACGTACCAGATGCTACCATCTAAGGGGTGGACGGCCACACTAACTAGATTACGATCCGTTTCTAAGAATGGTTCCACCTTAGTTAATTGTCCGTTTTGATCCCAATCCATCCATTGCATCCAACCCAGATAATCAATGTGCAGATAGCGCCCTCGGTATTCCTCGGGAAACTGCTCGCCCTGTTAAAACACACCAGCCAAGCTACCAATACCGTGGAAAATATCACTGTCTACGGGACTATTGGGATCAGAGAGCGATTGCCGATCCGCTTGACCATTGGCGTCGAAAATGGGAATTTCAGAATCGGGCAGTCGCCCTTCCGCCTTATTGCGGTAAGCGATTAAGGGCCGGCGGTGGCTAAATGCGGGGTTTGTGTTGCATTGGTTGGTTAAACCGACGCTAGCACCATCCTCAGCGAGTAGGTCTGAAAAAGGAACTCCACCCTGACAGGAACCAATGATCTCATCCTGTTCCAAGATGCCAGAGTTTACAGCGGCCGGCCTGATTTCAAGGCCCTCGAAAAAGGGCCATCCTCCATTCTGCCCACCTTCGGTAATCAAGGTAATTTCTTCCCATTCGTTCCCCCCAACGTCTCCAACAATTAAGTGGCCGGGTTGTCCGTCGGCGGGGAAGTGACTCCCGGTCTCAGGGACGAGTTCAAAGCGATAGGGATTACGAAAACCCATGGCCCAAATCCGAGAACGGGGCGCTCGTGGAGCGGCGGCATCGTAGAACGGATTACTTGGTAGCCCGGCACCAGTCTCGGGGTCAATACGCAGGATCTTTCCGCCTAGGCTATTGATCATTTGGGACCGAAATGCGCCTACATTCTCTTCTTCCCGAATAATTCCATCAGCGATCGCCTGCTGATAGTAGGTGTTATTGTTGGAGCCAAAATCATTATCATCTGGGAAAGCCGTTTCACCGACGGCCGCAAAAAGAGTACCGTCGGTTCCAAAGACGAGAGAGCCAGTGGCGTGGGTTTTGAAAACCAGGGGAGCTCCATCCTCGTAATTAGTCCCTAAAAGCACCTTCCGGGAGTTAGGTACAACGGTTGTAAAATCTGAATTCACATCAGCCGTAAAGCGGGTTAAACGCGCGATAGTGGCTTCGTCCGTGACGGTCGCGATAGGACTATACTGAGGCGTTCCGAAGAATTCGTAATGGTGTCGATCTAAGGAGTAAAAAACGTAGAACCAACCATTGTCAAGGAAATCAGGGTGCAAGGCGAAGCCTACCATACCCATATCACTCCAGTCGGCTACTTCCTCCCGAATATCAAGAAGAGGCGCCGGTAAACGGTCCCCTTCGGGACTCAGGCGATAAACCAAACCATTGCGTTCCCAGGTAAATCCTCGACCAGCTTCGTCGAAAGCTACACCGGTTAGTCGATCGTAATCATTATCCCACAACTCGTCGTAAAAGTCGGTGGGTAACTGGGCCTGTATAGCAGTACTGAACAGCATACCAAAACTAGCCAGCAGGCAAAGGATCTGAATCTGGGAACGCATGGGTGTTGTTTAATTACAAGCTTCGGCGTAAGCCACGAGAATGGCTTGGGCCATTCTGGTCTTTTCGATCGTATCAAAAATGATCAAAATACTGCTTACATAGGGTTGTTCTTCGCCTTCTTCGATAACTTTGATCAATTTTTTACGATTCTTCGTACTTACCCGAAGACCCATATCTTTGCCGCTAGCTTCAAATTTAATGCCTTTGGCATCGAGGTCTTTACCGAAAAACTCTATGGTTTCGGTGGTGGTATTCTTGCCAGACTGGGTTTGCTCCAATCGGAAGCTACACGGGTCGCTTGGGTCCATTTGGTCCCAGCTTTGATCTAAGTCACCACCGCGGAAGGAAACGCTCGTAACATTGGTCTTCAGCCACTCTAGTCGTTCTTGATCACTCCAACTTCCAACTAGGTTCTTGGTAGCTTCTTCGCAGAAGGGAATGGCTTCCCGAATAGCTGCTTCCAAGGCCCGGCCCGTTTCTACGTAGGGCAGCATGATTTTGGTAGAACGGGCAAATTCTTTGATCTCCCCATTCTGGCTTATCTGAATGATCTTTTGGTTATTACGACTAGCCAGATTGATATATAGGCTAGCACCACTTACCGTAATCTTGCATTTTTTCGGATCTAAATCCGCCCAATTGAAAACGGCGACTTGGTCGATACTACTTTCTTTCTGGTTGTAGTTTTGACTAAAGGTCGTGGGGCAACTCGCCGCTATGGTTTGCTTGTATTGCGTATTGCCTACTTCCGTATCGGTAACCAGTTGGCTAATGATTTGAAGTGCTTGCTCACCACCTGTAATCTCTGGCATCCAATCTTTATTGCGTTCGGGAGCCTCTTGTACCAGGTATTCAAAAACGGCTACCCAGCGACGAGCTTCATCTACTTCTGAGCATGGGATTTTCAGCGTGTTGGTATAGCTTTGCTGCTCCCCGTTCTTACTTACGTAGATATATTTTAGCTTACCCTGTGTTTCTAGAGAGACATAAGGTGTAGTACCGGTAACTCCAACCGAAACCTTCTTTTTGTTAAGGTCAGCCAAGTTAAATCGAAAGATTTCGTCCGCTGGATTTTTACCACCGCTTTGCTTGATCTCTAGCGTCATACGGGGTTCTACGACCTGATCGAAAGCAATTCCGTACTGATAGGAGGTTTCTCCGATCTCCGCTTTTACTAGATTAGTTTTGAGGAAGCTGACACCAGCGGACCAATCGCTGAGGTTCAAATCTGATTTGATGGCTTCTTGCGCTAATGGAATCGCTTCCTTAAATAGGGATTGTATTTCCCGGGCATTGTCTGCATTATCGGCAGCCATATCTATTTGATTCGTATACGAATCCAGTTTACCGTCCACTATTTTTTTGATGAACCGTTGGTTGTTTTTGGTTCGAATAGAAATCCGAATAATGTCTTTTACCGTTTGGAAACGCACGGACGAAGGATTAATATCCGCTAGATTAAAGTAGTATTCTTCCGCGGTAGATTTTCCTTTGGTACTAGTTTGTGAGATAAAAAATTTGATAGAATACGCTTCCTGGATGATACTCAATTGTTG
>JBCDIO010000640.1:0-3114 GCA_038748815.1 Bacteroidota bacterium | reverse complement strand
GTCTCTCCACCGGGACGGGCTTGCGCCATAAGCTGAATGGTTTCAGCTTGGGTAGAGGGAGTAGGGTCTGTAGTGCCTGATGCAGCTGTTTCCGTGGGTACCTCGGCACAACGAATCATCAAAACGAAGAGGGCGAAAAAGAAAAGAGGCTTTTTAAATTTCATGATAATGGCTGTTTTATACCCAAAACGAGGGAAAAGATGACCAAACCTAAAAAGGCAGATCATCATCAGGGCTAGGTTCGCGCTTGGGAGGATTGAGGTCTTCTGGGCGAATCGCCGAGTCGACTAAGGGTCGATTCAGATTGCGGAGCCATTGTTGTTGATCATCGTATTCGGCTTGCATGATAATATCTCGCCAGTCGGTACGCGCAATCCGGATGTTGACTTTCATTTGTTCTAGGCTTCCTTTTGTCCCGTATAGAATGCAGCGAGTTAAACGGAAGGTCGGATCGTTTCGCTGAATGCGGTGAAACTGAGACAGCAACTGAAAAGCTTGTTGCTGTTCCTTTTCGTGGAATTCCGTCCGAATCCAAGTTCGGATATCCGCTGGATATATATAGGGTTCGGAGATACGCCAGGCTTCCTCAATATGACGAGCACCATCCTTAATGGCCCGAGCGGCCTGCTGTAAACGGCGAGCGAGTTGGGTCCGCCCTCGATCCTCATCTTTCTGACCGTCCCGCTCGATTTTCTGACTGAGATAATCCAATAACTCGGTTAGGGTATCGTATTGAAGGTCGCCCATTTCTTCGGCGAGCTGATCGTGCCGTCCGGCGTAGTTGTCGATCCAAAGTTTGTGTTGCATAGAAAAGCGATTAGCCGGCTCTAAATTACAATCTTCATGAGTTTCCTGGAATTCATAGCTCCAACTTCCTCCCTCCTGGAAATGGCGCGAATTTCATACATTAGTACATACGAACAACCAAACCAACTAAATATGGAATCGTCCATTCTCACCGATGTATTCTTACCCGCCTCTTTATTTATCATTATGCTCGGGATGGGCTTATCGCTGGTCGCAGACGATTTCCGTCGAGTCTTGCAATATCCCAAAGCAACTATTATTGGCTTAGTTAATCAATTGATTTTGCTCCCCTTAATTGGTTTTGGGATTTGCCATTTATTTGATCTACCCTATGAATTGGCCATCGGTTTAATGTTGTTGGCGGCTTGTCCGGGTGGGGTGACGTCCAATCTGATCACCCACCTTTCCCACGGGGATACGGCCCTTTCCATTTCCTTAACCGCCGTGGGAAGCTTCATTACCTTGATCACGATTCCACTCTACGTTGGCCTAGCGTTTAACTATTTCAGTAGCGAAGGACAGGTGGTCGATGTCGACGAAGTTGGCATGCTATTACAGGTATTTGTCATTGTGATCATTCCAGTGGCAATTGGGATGTTTATCCGGTCGCGCAACGAAGCCATTGCACTGCGAATGGACCGTCCGGTCCGGATTTTCTCTATGGTCTTGTTTGTCGTGATTTTGCTTTCGATCATCATCAAAGAACGGGAAACCATTGTAGAATACTTTCCGCAGATCGGTGGTGCGACCGTAGCGTTGAACCTGTTGACCTTGCTCGTTGGTTACTACGGAGCCCGCCTTTTCAAGCTGAGCGATAAGCAAGCTATTACCATCGCGATTGAGTCGGGTATTCAGAATGGAACCCTGGCGATTGTGATTGCCTCAACGGTTTTGGCCAACTTTGCCTTTTCCATTCCGGCAGGCATCTATAGCTTAATCATGTTTATCACCGGTGGGGTGATTATGTACTTCTTTGGGAAGCGGCTGAAGGAGGGCACATAAGTAAACAGATTATTGCACTAAATTCCATACCATGTTATCCCGCGTAAACTGAACCAAACCTTCATTCTTTGACCAATAGAATGCTTCAAGACCGTTGTCCATAGCTGGGTCAAACGCGATCTGAAAAACCTCTTGATATTCCATGTCTTCTAAATCTAGTACTCCGTAAAACTCACTGCTTAAGTCGATTCCCACGTAGTCGTAATTGTAGCAAGCAAGGCTATTACGTAGATTACAAGTAGCGACATCTTCTCCCCCTTGGTAAAAGTGCAGTTGGCTATTTGCTGAAACATCAACGTAAAGTAGGAATTGCTCTTCCAATTCTATTCGGTACCCAATCGCTTCGTATCGATCCGATTGACATTCATCACCACGGTCTCCGAAGCGGTAAACTGTTTTTATCTGCTATTTTTAAAAGAGCTGTATCCCCTACTAAATTGGAAAAAAGAAATTCGTCTTGAATATGGTAATGAGCCCATGCTAAATTATCGCCTTCCAATTTTAAATCTAAGGCTTGATTATCCCGACAACCGCAGGATTGCACTACCAAACAACAACTTTGCAATTGGGTGAATAAACCTAACAGGATTAAAAGCTTAAATAGGGTTTGCATGAGGCTTTATGTTTGTAGAGGAGATAAATAGAGGCTTAACTAAACGGTCCTTTCCTGACCAGTTCTTTTAATTCTTGTACTTGCTTATAATTCTGCGGGCGTAATAAGTCTTTAGCCAGGAGAAAATCCAATTTATGGAATTTGACGGCCTCTTTCAGGGTTTCTTTTAAGACTAAAAGCTCTTGTTCGTTGGGTAAGCGATACCACCCTTTATAGGTTTTATTCCTACGGGTAGTGAACTCAATTGCATTAATACCCGGTGAGATTAAATTTGCGCTTCCGGATGTCCATCTATAGGCATTTTCGATTTGTTGGTCCTGCCATGCAATACTTGTAATTTCGGTCCAAGGAATTTGTTCGCCATTCCAATCAAGATAAGCCACCCGAACACTTAATGTCCCGAGGACTTCTTTTTCATGCTCTACTTTAGTGAAAAATCGCCTAATTCGAATAACTCCGACAAGGATGAAACAAGCAACAAGGACAATGCTAAAAATTAGGGAGTCCCCAAAGTCTTGGATAAATAGAAAGCAAATCATAAAGGTCCCAATTAGGGATAGGAGTACCTTATGATAGGTTGTAAACCTCTTTTCTCGGTAACTTTTATTGCAATGATCACATGTGTGCGTCTGGATCGGCCTTGGCCGTTGAACTTTCCGCCCCGAGTGATGCCGAGCCCAGTGATGGAAGTG